>SCVN01000020.1 GCA_004296885.1 Nitrospirota bacterium
CCGAAGGAATGCTTGATCCGCATCACGAAGGCGGAAGACGGCGGCATCGGGGCGCGCGGTCCATGGGAGCCGGTGCGCACGGGCTTTACCCCGGCGCAGGAGAACGAGTTCATGATCAAGTGGCTCAAGGGCGAGCACATCAAGATCAAGGTGTAACCCGAGCGCCCACTCGTTCGCGCATGGCGATTAACCGATTGCAATTGGAGGAGTACAACAATGCCGGAAGTCTATAACTGGCAACTGGGACGGAAGATGCTGTATCCCTACGAGGAGCGGCATCCGAAGTGGCAGTTCGCCTTCGTGTTCAACATCAACCGGTGCTTGGCGTGCCAGACCTGTTCGATGGCCGACAAGTCCACCTGGCTCTTCAGCAAGGGCCAGGAATACATGTGGTGGAACAACGTGGAGACCAAGCCCTACGGCGGGTATCCCCAGTTCTACGACGTGAAGATCACGCAGTTGATCGAGCAAGTGAACCCGGGCGGCCAGGTGTGGAACGTGCGGGTCGGCCGCAAGCACCATGCGCCGTATGGGGTGTTTGAAGGGATGACCATTTTCGACGCCGGGGCCAAGATCGGCCAGGCGGCGATCGGCTACATCCCCACGGACCAGGAGTGGCGGTTCGTGAACATCTACGAGGACACGGCCACGTCGATGCGCGCCATCGTGGAAGGCGTCGACAAGACCGGGTTCTCGCGCGATGAACCGTGGAAGTTGCAGGGCAGCAGCCTGCCGGAGCATGAGACGTTCTTCTTCTATCTCCAGCGGATCTGCAACCACTGCACCTATCCGGGCTGTCTGGCCGCCTGTCCGCGCAAGGCCATCTACAAGCGGCCGGAGGACGGGATCGTGCTGATCGACCAGAACCGGTGCCGCGGGTACAAGAAGTGCGTCGAGCAGTGCCCGTTCAAGAAGCCGATGTATCGGGGCACGACGCGCGTCAGCGAGAAGTGCATCGCCTGCTACCCGCGCATCGAGGGCAAGGACCCGCTGACCGGCGGCGAGCCCATGGAGACGCGGTGTATGTCGGCCTGCGTGGGCAAGATCCGCATGCAGTCGCTGGTGCGGATCGGCGAGGACGGCCTCTGGGCCGAAGATCGCTGGCATCCCCTGTACTTCGCCATCCGGGTGGAGCAGGTGGCGCTGCCCTTGTACCCGCAATGGGGCACCGAGCCCAACGGGTATTACATTCCGCCGCGGTGGGCGCCGCGGGGCTATGCCCGGCAGATGTTCGGCCCGGGCGTGGACAACGCCATCGAGAAGTTCCTGGTGCCGAGCCGGGAGCTGTTGGCGGTGTTCCAGCTGTGGCGCGCCAGCCAGCAGATCATCTTCCGGTACGACGTGATTCCGGGCCCGAAGGTGTTCGAAACCCAGATCCACGGGAAGCGGTTCGAGATGTACAACGATACCGTGCTGGGCTTCAACAAGTCGGGGAAGGAAGTCGCCCGTATCCAGGTCGAAGAGCCGATCTACATTCGGCCGGCCGAGCGCGTGAACTGGCTGTAATCCTACGCCAGGTCGCGAGGACGTGAGTCACGGAGGGGCGTCGCACCGGCACAGGCGGCGTCCCTCCGGCTCGCTGAGGAGGGGGCGGGAGGCCTCCCCGCCCCTTACCTCGTCCCTTCCCACATCATCCTGATACACAGCCGTTCCGCTCCCTCGGGACGAGAGTAAGGTGGTGTCTATCCCTTCACCCATCCGCCTCAGGCTGCCAGGCTGGCGGCGCATCGTGATCAGCTTGCTGGTGATCGGCTTGGGGCTGTTGAGCGCCCAGGCCTTGCAGCGGATCGACCAGGATCTGCGGGTTATATACACCGAGTACACGCTGGCGGCCACGGACTTGGCTCATGTCCTGGCCGATGTCATGCGCTATCGGACGACCATCATCCGGGCCCTGGAAGCTCCCAGCCAGCGGGATTTTGAGCGCCTCACCGTGTCGCTTCCGGATCAACGGGTTCGCATTCTGTCCGCGGTGGACCGTTTCGCCGCCGCTGGTTTACGCGTGTCGCACGGCGGGCGCAGCGAAAGCCAGGATGTCCAGGCCGTGCGGGTCAGCCTCGATGCCTATTTTTCCGCTGCCGATCAGACCTTGCGGCTGCTCCGCCAGGTTTGGCGCGCCGACTCCCCGCAAGAGGCGGCCAAACTGCGCAATGAGGCCGAACGGCATGCGGCCGACAATGCCGGCGCGAAGTTGGTTGAAGTGACACTGGCGTTGGATCGTCTTCTGGAGACCGTGGCCGATGTGGGAAAAGATTTGCGCGGAGAGGGGATGGGCATGGTTCGAATGACCAGCCTGGCCCTTCTGATCGGAAGTTTTCTGGTCGCCACGCTGAATCTGCTGATGAATAGGCCGCAGACGAATCTGATTCCTGTCCAGGCCACTCCGTTCGGTCCATCAACGAATCTGGCTTCTGCCGGGATGGGTACGGGCACGGGCACCCACAGCCTGCTGCCGGATGTGCGCGTCCCAGAACCTCCTCAAAGAGAAAAAGAAGAACAATCCTCGTCAGGCTCAGCGACTGCTTAACCTCCAGCGGTACCGGCCGCGCCTTCTGTCGTTATTCTGTTGTTATAGTGGGGGCGGTCGGGTCATTCCCAATTTTTTCAGCCGAGACAATGGGGGTTGACAGAGAAAGTCGACTTGAGTATCTTTGGGCCTTCTCGCGAGCCTCGAGAGGCGCGCGCTTGGTGTATCTGGGTCAATCCGGAGATCCTTTCCACAACCTGCCAGAGTATTTCTATATGTAACCGTCAGGGTCATTCATCAGTCGTATTCTAGTAAGGAGGCCGGTCCATGTACCATTCCACATTCTCACTGCACAGTTTTGTTCGCACGCTCGGCTTGATGGCCGGCGGCGCCCTTCTGTGGCTGCCGCTGTCCGCCTCGGCTGAGTCCGCCTCGTCCCACGAGGGGCACGCCACCGTCCAGCAGACCGCCATGTCGCACCAGACGCCGGCCTGGGCCGAAAAGCTCAAGGGCCAGACCATCGTGGAAGACACGATGTCGGGGCGCGCGGAGCGGTCCGCACAGGTTGAGCAGCAGCATCAGCGGATCATGGACCATATGAACCAGGATCCGCAGGTGCAGGGCGTCAACACGGGCATGTTCAACACCACGTCCATGCTGCACCAGTATGGAGCCGGCGGCCAGGACCTGCTGCTGGTGTCGGATCCCCGTGTGGAACCGGTGTCGATGAATGCGGGCGGCAAGTGCCCCGCCAGCGCGCCGGTGAAATCCTACGACGTCTCGGCGATCAACGTCGAGATCACCCTGAACCAGTGGCTGGATTTCTATCCCGGCTACATGTATGCGCTGACCGAGAACCTCGACAAAGTGCGCGAAGAAGAGGCCAAGAACAAGGCGGCGCGCGAGAAGGAAGGGTGGGATCCTGGTGCGGTGCTTCCCGGCATCCAGGCCCAGTGGATCCAGCCCCTCGTGATCCGCGGCAACCAGGGCGACTGCGTCAAGATCACCTTGCAGAACAAGCTGGAGGGCGGCGAGGAAGTCAGCCTCCATATCCACGGGTCCAGCACGGTCATCAGCGCCACCGGCAAGCCGGCGACAACGACCAACCCGGACACGGCCGTGGCGAAAGACAAGAGCGTGGAGATGGAGTGGTACATCCACCCCAGCACGCAGGAGGGTGGTCGCCAGTTCCATACCTACAGCAACGATCGGGAACTGACCGTGATGGGCCTGTTCGGGGTCTTCGTGGTTGAGCCGAAGGGCTCCGAATACCTGGAGCCGCTCGGCACCGGCGATCCGACTCCCGCCCGGAGCGGCTGGCAGGTAATCATCAAGAACGGCAGCGGTCCGGACTTCCGCGAGTTCGCGCTGATCTATCATGAGGTGGGAGACGAGGCGTTCCGTCCGGTGAACAAGAAGGGCGACTTCCTCCCGCAGCGCGACCCGCTGACCGACGCTTACCGTCCGGGAGGCCGTGCGATCAACTATCGCAGCGAGCCGTTCGGCATCAACAACATGCACGTGCAGCACGAGTACTTCGGGTTCGAGGACGAGTCGATGGGCTACAGCTCCTATACCTTCGGCGATCCGTCCCCGACGATTCCCCGGTCCTACATGGGCGATCCGGCCAAGTTCCGCCTGGTTCACGGCGGGTCCGAGGTGTTCCACTCGCACCATCCCCATGGGGGCACCATCCGCTGGCCGCGCAGCCCGCGGGCCATCGACGACATGAACCTCTGGGCCACGGCCACCAACGGACCGGTGAAGTATCCGGTCATCCGGCACAAGACGGACCGGGTGGACGTGGAAGTGATCGGGCCGTCCGAGGCGCTGGACCTGGAGACCGAGTGCGGCTCCGGGCTCTGTCAGCAGTTGGCAGGCGACTTCCTGTTCCACTGCCACGTGGCGCACCACTATGTGGCCGGCATGTGGGGCTACTGGCGCGTGTACAACACGATGCAGGTGGGCGAGTACCGGAACGACACGATGCCGGACCTGCGCGAGCTGCCGGATCGCAAGGGCCGGATGAAACTCCCGGTCACGTCCGATCAGCTGGTCGGCAAGACCGTGGACTGGTTCGGCAAGACCTTCAAGATCGTCGAGAAGGGCAAGAGCGATTGGAAGTCCAACCCGGCCGTGATCACCATCAAGGACTGGGTCGAGATGCAATTGCCCCCGCGAGGGAAGCCCGGCCACAAGGACGACGAGAAGGGCCAGATCGTGTCCTACGATGCGACCGTGTTGGATTGGACCTGGGAAGGCAATCGTGCGTTGAGCGAGAAGGAAAGCACGATCGACAATCCCAAGTACAAGTCCAGCCATCCCGGCAAGCGGCATCCGATCACGTTCGAGCCGACGACCGGAAAGGTCGCCTGGCCGCATCTGACGCCGCACTTCGGGAAGCGCGTGATGTTCTCGCCGAATCACGTGGGGGCCCCCTGGCTGGAGATGATCCGTCGGGATGCCAACGGTGAGGAGAGCACGGAGCAGGCTGCGCCGGGCGAGAACGGGGTCTGGAGCCTCTGTCCGGAGAACGCGGGCCGGAAGAACTACAACGTGCACTTCATCAAGTTGCCGATCAAGATCGCCAAAGCGCAGGGCAAGGAGCCGGCGGTGGTCGATCCCAACGGCTTGATCTATGTGCTCCATGAGGAAGAAGAAGCGATTCGCAAGAACGATGACCTCAAGTATCCGTTGGTCGTCCGCGGCAACATCTATGATTGCGTGGATTGGACGTTGACCAGCGAGTGGGACGATGACGACTACACGAACTTCCAGTCGTCCAAGATCAACACCCACTGGCACTTCCTGCAGTTCGACAACCAGGCGTCGGACGGCGTGATCACCGGCTTCTCCTATGAACAGTCGGTGCGTCCGTTTACGATGCTGGAGAAAAAGAACAAGAAGGGGCTGCCCCCGCCGATGAACACGGTGCTGACCGCGGCGGCCAAGAAGGGCGCGACCAGCCTGTCGGTCAAGAACGCGGCCCAGTATCATGTGGGAACCGACATTTTGGTCGGGGCTGATAATGTGAAGGGGAACGAAGTTTCCCGGATCAAGGCGATCAGCGGCAACACGATCACCCTGACCAAGGGTCTGCGGAACGATCACCCGGCGAACGACATTGTGACGGTCGAGTTCGTCCGGCAACGGTTCTGGGTGGATGCGGACGTGGGGACGGTGTTCTGGCACGACCACGCGTTCGGCGCCACGACCTGGCCGCACGGCGGGTTCGGGACATTCATCGCCGAGCCGGTCGGTTCGACCTACCATGACCCGAAGACCGGCAAGCTGATCCGGAGCGGCCCGATCGCGGACATCCGGACCGTCGAACCGGTGGGCTACGGCGTGAACGGCAGCTTCCGGGAGTTGATGGTGCAAGTGCACGATACGGTGCCGCACACGGTGAACATCGTGACCGCGGGGAATCCGCCAGGCCAGCCGATCGAGGTGGCGCTGGAAGCGGGCAAGACCGTGTCGTTCATGATGCCGGAGAAGATCTACATGACGCCGATGCCGTTCCTGAACGGCGGCACGCACACGACCGGAAGCGGCTTGAACTTCAGGGCCAGCCCGATCGCGCAGCGGTTGGCGACCAATCCCGAATCGTCGCAGATTTTCAACAGCGCCATCCACGGCGATCCCTATACCCCGTTGTTGCGGGCGTATACGGGGGACACGATGGTGTTCCGGCTGTTGCATACCCTCATGAACGAGACGATGACCTGGACCCTCTCCGGCCATACGTTCTTGTCGGAGCGGTATGCGGGCGATGCCAACAGGAAGTATTCGATGCATATCGGGATCGCCGAACGGTACGACCTGGTGGTGCCGCAGGCCGGCGGCCCGCGGCTGCAGGCCGGCGATTACATCCACTTCAACGGCCGGTCCTCCAAGTTCTCCGAGGGCGGCTGGGGCATCGTGCGTGTGTATGACAAGGAACAGCAGGACCTGCAGAGGTTGCCGGCCGGCTATTCGGGCCGGAACGAGATCCCGGCGGCGAAGCCGGTCTGCCCGGCCGATGCGCCGGTGAAGAGCTTCAACGTCGTGGCCATGGACTATCCGTCCATGAAGTTCAACCCGAATGCGCCCGAGGCGATCGAGGTGGACTTCGAACGGAAGATCCAGATCTCGAATCCCGACGCCAAGATCTACGCGTTGGAAGAGGACGTTACAAAGGTGGCGGGGGGCATGCAACCCATGCCGTTGACCATCCGCGCGAACGTCGGCGACTGTATCAAGGTGAACCTGAAGAACAACATGAAGGCGAGCCGTGCGTCCTTCTCGGCCATCGGCTTGGCCTTCGACCCGAAGGATTCCCTCGGGGCCAACGTGGGGAACAACGCCGGAGATCAGACGATCGCGGCGGGCGAGAGCCGGACCTACACCTACTATGCCGATCCTTTCCTGGGAGAGGCGACCTCGATTGTGTGGGACTGGGGCAATGTGATGGTGAACCCGCGCAACGGGCTGTTTGGCGCGGTAGTCATCGGGCCGAAGGGGTCCAAGTACCGCGATCCCAAGACCGGCGCCGATATTACGACCAAGAACAGCTGGGCAGCCGACGTGATCGTGGACCGCACGATTCCCGGCAACGAAACCCGGCACAACTACCGGGACGTGGCGCTGTTCTTCCAGGATGAGGACAACATCATCGGCACCAGCTTCATGCCCTATGTGCAGAACGTGGCCGGCTTGACCGGCGTCAATTACCGGTCCGAGCCGTACAAGTATCGTGAAGAACAGGGCTGTTCGTTGGGCAAGGTCTTCCAGCCGTGCAAGGTGGACAAACCCGAGGATCCCGTGACGCCCATTATCCAGGCGCACGCGGGCGACCCGGTTCGGATTCACATCTTGGGCGCCAATAACGAACAGAACGGGATGTTTAGCGTCGAAAAGCATGAGTGGCCGATCGAGCCCTTCATGCGCGGGGCCGACCAGATCAGTGTGGTCGAGTTCTCCGGCTCGGAAGCGATCGATGCCTACATCCCATCGGCCGGCGGGCCTGCCCGGATGGCCGGTGATTATGTGTACAGCAACCAGCGGCTGCCGTACTCGCAGTCCGGTCAGTGGGGTTACCTGCGGGTACTCCCGTTCGGCGACCAACGGATCCTTCCGTTGGCTGGTGCGGCGGCGGGCGTGAAGAGCGCGCAGCAGGAAGAGCCGGCCCAGGCGCAGGCCATTCCCGTGGCGGCGAAGTAACTCGGCCCCACGCGCTCGTTTGGACAGTTGAGCCTGAGGGGGAGCCGATGAGGCTCCCCCTTTTTTTTGTCCGACTCTTCGGTTAGGATGAGCCACCTGTCCGTCAATCATTCAGTCATACGGAGGCAGGATGAATCGGTTTGCGATCACACTGTGCTTCGCGCTGTTCCTGGCATCGCCGGTCTTGGCGTATGACGTCGTCGAGGTCAAAGAGGGAGGGACGGTTGCGGGCCGGGTGACGTTGGATGGGCGGGTCCCGGCCCCCAAGGGCTACAATCTCGTCATCTATCCTGACCCCCAGTATTGCGGCCGGATTTCGAACGGGAATGGCTGGCGTCTGCTCTATGATTTCTCGGTGGATGGTGCGCACGGGCTGAAAGACACCGTCGTCATGCTCGAAGGGATTTCAGCCGGGAAGGCATTCGATGTTTCGGTGCCCCATGTCGAGGCGCGGGATTGTCGATTCATGCCCTTTGTGACGGTTGTGCGTGACGGTCATGCCGTCGAAGTCGTGAATATGGATCCGGTCATGCACGATGTCCAGGCCTACGAAAACTCGCCGCTCCAGGGTGCGCGTGTTCTGTTCAACCAGCCCTTGCCGATGAATTTCCATCACAAGCGCGGGGACTTGCACGCGTCGCACCAGCACGAACTAGGCAAGTCCCTGCTGGGTCCCATCTACCTCAGCAAAGGGCGGCGGATGTTCGTCATGCAGTGTGGATTCCATCCCTACATGGAAAGTTGGGCCGTCGCCATCGACAATCCTTACTATGCCATCACCGACACGTCCGGTTCGTTCACATTGACTGACGTTCCGCCCGGTACGTACCGGCTTGTGGCCTGGCATCCCCAGGCAGGCCTCATGTCCGCTCAACTGGTGATGGTGGAGCCGAACGGGATCGTGAACGCGTCCTTGTTCATGAAGGCCCCCGTCGGTCGCCGTACGGCGCATGAAGTGGTCGAAAACCCTCGCTTCGGCCCGGGCGTACTCGGTTATCCGCTCGACATTATCCCTCTCGTGGAGCGTCAGCAGTAAGATTGATGGCGAACCACGGTCCGACTTCCCCACGTTTCTTTCAGCCCGCCCTGCCGCTGCTCCTGATGCTGCTTCCGATATTTTCCACCGGCTCGGCTCTGGCGACGGGTGAGAAGCCATCAGGTTCGATCAAGGAAGCCCACGCGGCTTATGAACAACGGCACTATGATCGGGTACTGACCTTGGTCGAGCCCTTCATTCAAGATGGAGGGCAAGGACTCGACGCGCTTCGGCTCAAGGCCAGGAGCCTGGTTCATCTTGGCCGGCCGGTGGATGCGCTGCCTGTCTACGATCAGGTCGCCGCCAAGTTGGGCAAAGATGACATGGTGCTGCTCCACGATGTGGCCTTCGGATTTATCGTGGTCGTGCTCAAGGACATGCGGGAGCAGATGCGCGGGGCCGGCTATTCCGCACTGAAGGAAGTGCCATCCGACGAGACCATTCCTTATTTTCTCGACGGACTCAGCGACGGATCGGGACTGGTGCGTGCGCTGGCGGCAGAGGGATTGGGGCGGCTGAAGCCGGGAGCCCATACGGCGAGGCTTAAGAAAGCCCTGGAGGATCAGGCCGCGATCGTACGGGTGGCGGTGTTGAAATCTTTGGGCCGGTCGCGAGACCGGTCTCAAATTCCTGTTGTGGAGCCGTCGCTCAAGGACGAGCAGGTGACGGTCCGTATTGCCGCTTCTGGCGCCCTCGTCATGCTCGGGCGGGCCGAAGCTTGGGCCCAGGTGCGCGAGGCGGCGGAGGCGCAAAACCCGGAGGATCGTGCGGCTGCGCTTCGGATGTTGGGTGACTTGGAAGATCGGCGTGCGCTGCCGTTGTTGCAACAAGCCTTGACCCATGCTCAGCCTTCGGTGCGGGGGGCGGCAGCCACGGCTTTGGGAAGCTTGAAGGATCCGGCGGCAGGGCCGGCTCTGGTCAAGGCGCTTCGCGATTCGATTCCAGGAGTACGGACTTCCGTGGCGGTCAGTCTGGGAGAGGTGGCAGCTTCTGAATCAGTTGCTGCGCTAAAGGAATCGCTACTGGATCCGAACCCGGCCGTCCGGGCCGCATCGGTCTCCGCGCTACTGCACCTCGGGACTCCCTTTACGGAGGTCGTTGATACGGTCATGACCCTGATCCGCAACACAGATCCGGGCATCAGGGCCTCAGCTGGCAGAGCCCTTTCCCAGGCTCACGGAAAAGACCGTGCGGAGGCGGTAGAAGTCTTGCAATTATTGCTGGAGGACCCCCTCCCGAGGCCTCGGATTGCTGCGGCGAGAAGCCTTGGCCACCTTGCAAGTCCTGAGTTTAGGCAAGAGCAACTACGCGAAACGATTGCGATATTGAAGAATGGCCTCAAGGACAAAGACGAGGCGGTTCGGGCTACGGTCGGAGGAGCCCTCATCCGGGTGATCGGCCTAGCTGAACAGGCTCAGCCTGCCATAGGACGGTAACCAGGGAAAATCGCAGGTTGGCGCTTGACAGGCTCTTGCCCGGTGGGCTATACATGGTCGTTCGAAAGCCTCAAGGATGACCCTCCAGCACGGTCCGTATTGCCAATGGCTACCCCGGCGTGGCTTGAGGATGGTCGTTCCACCCATTGCTAACGGTCATGCAGTCAAGGGTGTGCGGTAGTTCCAAGGGACTCATTCGAACGTCGCGGTTAACCGGTATCGGTCTGATCTTACGGTTTTACTCACAAGGAGGCGGTGACATGAAGAAGGGTGTAATGACGGTTGTGTTTGGTCTGGTGGCTGCGGCCCTCGTGGCGGCGCCGCTCACCTCGTACGCCGGCGGGACGGTGACCGGCAAGGTGACCTTTGCTGGCAAGAGTGATTCCAAGGAATTCTCCTTCGCGAAGTTCCCCAACCCCAAGTTCTGTCCGAAGATTCCGAAGAAGGAGCTTTCCCAGGGGGATAAGCGCATCCTCAATTCCATCGAGGTCGGTAAGGATGGCGGCCTGAAGGCAGCGGTGGTGGCCATCTCCGACATCGAAGACAAGGCGTTCATGGATGGCTACAAGGGCACCGATGTGGTGGCCGAGTTCTGCGAATTTCAGCCCTACACGGGTGTGGTTGTGAAGCAGAAGAACTTCCATGTCGAGAACCACGATTCGGACCCGGATGATCCCAAGTCCGTGAAGGGCGTGCTGCACAATCCGCACTCCTTCGAGGTGATGGGTTCCAGCTCGACGACGATCTTCAACATCGGTCTGGCCGAGAAGGGTTCCAAGCTGGACAAGCCGGCGGTGCTGCGCAAGGACAAGCAGGGGTCCATGATGCGGCTCCAATGCGACCAGCATGAATTCATGCAGTCCTTCTTCCTGCCGGTCTCCAATCCCTTCTACGCGGTGGTGCATGATGACGGCAGCTTCGAGATCAAGGACGTGCCGGCCGGCAAGCACAAGATCGTGGCCTGGCATCCGTTCGCGGGCCGCGTCGAAGCCGACGTGGATGTGCCGGAGGGCGGCAAGGTCGAGGCCAAGCTCCAGGTCAAGAAGTAAGGTTTCGAATCGTTCATTCTTCGTTGCCTTCGAAACGGGCGGCAGCCAGCAAGGCTGCCGCCCGTTTTGTTTGCGGTGGGTGATGGCTCTGCAACCTCACCGGATGCCTATTTCCTCCGTTTCCCCCGCCTTGCCTTTCTGTGACTGAACTGGGTAAGATTGACCGTTTTTCAACCGAATGGCGCGGAGATCGCCGCTAAAGCGAGGCCTTGTGCGTCGGGAATTGTCGCTCGCCGAAATTTTCCAGATCGGTTACTACTGGGAGACAAAGATCCTTCTGACCGCGGTCAGGCTGGATGTGTTCTCGATATTAGGAGAAAAAGAACGGACCTTGCCCGAGGTTGCGGCGCAGATCGGGGCGGACCCCCGAGCCTTGGAACTGCTGCTCAACGCTTTGGTGGCGATGAAGGTGCTGACCAAGGAGGGCATTCGCTTTGCCAATACTAATACGGCGCGTACTCACCTGGTGAAGAGTCGGCCCAACTACATCGGCCACTTGCTGTTGTTGCACGATGCCGAGTGGAACAACTGGGGGAAACTGGACGAAACGATCAAGACCGGCCGTTCGCCGGTCAGCCAGCATGTGTTCGAAACCAACCCGGAACTGGGGGCCAATGTGCTGTCCGTCTTGGACCGGATTGGGCAGCAGAGCGGGCCAGGTTTGGCCAAGCGTCTGGGGTTGGATGGGGCGAAGACCTTGCTGGACCTGGGTGGGGGCGCCGGCACCAATGCCATTGCTTTCTGCGCCGTGTACCCGCAGATGAGGGCGGTTGTCTTCGATTTGCCCCAGACCTTGCAGGTCGCTGAGCGGGCGATCAAAGAGGCAGGCTTGGAGGGACGCATCAGTTTGCAGCCCGGCAATTTCAACGCAGACCCTCTTGGCGGTCCCTACGATGCCATTCTGATGTCCGATATTCTGCACTATCAGGGCCCCGAAGCTAATGAAGCCCTCGTCAGGAAGGCCTTCTCGCATTTATCGGCAGGAAGTAAGCTGATCATCAAGGATCGTTTCCTGGAGGAGTCGCGGACCGGCCCGGCCTGGGTTACGGCCTTTGCCGTCCATATTCTGGTGAATACGGAGCGTGGCCGCTGTTACACGGCGGCTGAGGCGGCGGGCTGGATGGAGAGGGCTGGGTTCGCATCGGTCGTCGAGTTGGAGCGTACTGCGGTGGTACAGGGGACAAAATCGTAAGGCGTGAAACGTGAAGCGACGGGTGAACGACGAGTGACGGGATATGCGCGACAAGGAGAGTTATGCTCGAATGGCTGAAGCAGCCCGGTTTTTTCGGGACCCATGCGACCTTGGGCGCGGACATCAGCCAGCTCATGGCGACCCTCTTCACCGGCCTCTTCATCATCGGGTGGGTGCAGGCCCGGCGGCGGCAGGCCGATGCACACCATTGGCTGATGCTGGGGGGGATGGTGACGATGCTGGTATTCTTCACGAACTACTATCTCTTTCGGCAACTCGGCGTGCTGGCCGTGGAGGGGAAGGAAGGGTTCGGCGGCTCGCAAGATCTCTATGACCACGTGTTCATTCCACTGCTGACCTTGCACATTCTCCTTGTCATTATCGGTTTGGTGATGGCCGTGTACATGATTGTTCTGGGGTTCCGCGCGCAAGCGTTTGACCAGGGGAAGCGCATGCTCGGAAACGTCACCTTGCTAACGTCGTGGGGCAAGATCGGCAAGATTTTCGGCGGCATCACGGCGGTGATTCTGCTCCTGTTTGCTTCCCGTGTCGCTAGCGCCGGCTTTTCTTCGCGCAAGCTGATGGTGTATCTGGGTCTGTTATTGCTGATTGCGATCGTGTTCTCCGTAGAGATCACGATTCAACGAATCTGGCCGAACGCGGAGCGGCGTCATCGGGTACTCGGACGGTTCACGATGATCATCTATTGTGTCCTGTTCGTGACCGGCAGCGTGACCTATACGATGCTGTATATCCTCTATCCAGGGAAAATCGGATAATCCCATGCTGGTCTGTGGCTGCGGGCGTTGGATGCATACGCAAGGGGTGGATGAGGCATTCGCTGACGAGCCGCATTGCGCCTGGCTCGTCCGATCCGAGTGTCTGGGCTGCGGGCTCTCCGTGGGGTGCGAGGGAACGCCGGACGAAACCCTGGCTCTGGTGGATCGTCTGGTGTGGAGCGACGACGCGCGCCATGAGCTGGACCGGATGCCTCCCTATGTGGCTCCGTTGGTCAAACAAGAGGTCGAGGCCTATGTCCGGTCCAAGGGGCAGAAGGTCGTCACGATGGACTTGATGGCCCAGGCCAGGCAGGGAGGGGCGGTCGCTTGGGAGCCGGAGGCGGAACAGCGGTTGGTCAATGTGCCTGGGCCGGTGCGGGCCATGGCCAGACTGGAGTTGGAGCGCACCGCGGTTGAGCGCGGCCTCGCCCAGGTGACGGTGGCGCTGATGGAAGAAGTGAAAGCCCGGTACTTCGGGATGGCGGCGTCGAAATGATGAACGCAGAATGCTGAGCGATGAACGGCAGAGCGAAGAGGAAATATGAGATGGTCTCAACTCTCCGTTCATCACTCAGCATTCTGCGTTCAGCGTTGAGGAAGTGATGTTGCACCGCTTGACGTTGCGGGTGCTGCCGCGGTTGACCTTGGCAGTGACCGAGGAGCAAGTTCGCAAGCGCAAGCGCCTGGTGATGTTTGTGCCGGGCCTCGTGGCCTTTGCCGTCTATCGTCTGGTCAAGCGTGCGGACCCGCTCTCCGATCCGTTGTTCTTGCTCCTGTTGAGCGGCGTGATCTCGGCGGCGACGGCCCTCTGGGCCTACAAGGTTGGCCGCGGGACCGGGCTCGCGATTCTGTGGAGGGAGGACGGGGGCAGGCTGCTCGGCTGGTTGACGGGCTGGATCGGCTTCCTCTATGGGGCGCAACTCTCGTTGATGGTGCTGGCTTTGTTGAAGATCCTCGTCGGGTACGACTATCTGCTCCATCCTGACGGGCCGGCCATGATGGCCATTATCATCGCCTGCACCTCGGTGGCGAGAGATGCTTTCGAGATCGGGCATGTGCGACGGTTGCAGCGCGATGGTCAATCGGTTCTGACGTTTCCCGATGGAACGGCTTTGCGCGCGCTGATTCGGGAGCAACCGGGGGCCGTGGCTTGGTGGACGCTCCTGGCGGGAGGCGCAGGGGGACTGCTAGCAGCCGTAGTGTCCGGGCTGAGCGAGACGGGTTCCACCCTGCTGGCGCAGTTTCTGGCGACCAGTCTGCTGGCCGGCTCTGTTGCACTGCCCGCCTATCTGTCGGGCCAGCAACGGCCGGGCGGGTGGGTGGCGGCCTTCGGCTCGCTGGGTTGGCCTGAGCTCTTCCGCTTCTGGTGGTGGCCGGGCTTGGCTTTTGCCGCGACCTATTACCTGGTGTTGGCCGGGGCGGTGGCGTTTCTGCTGCGGCCGGAGCATATGACCGGCTCGGTCCACGGGCTGATCGGTTTGCTGGTGACAGGAATCATGGCTCTTTATGGCTATTATCTTGGGTACCGGCGTGCCTTGGAGGATCGTATTCATCAGCAGGTGCCCACTTCCCTGTTGCGTTGTCCGTTTGTCTTTGGCATTCTGTCAAAAACGAGGACGGCACCGACTGACGGGACGGTTCCGCCGGTCGGGGTTGCCCTCGGGGGAAGCGGGAGGCAGAGCTAATAAGTGCAAGGAGTGGTGGTGCGAGACGTGATGTCATCGGTCATGCGAATGGTAAGGCCGGCTTGTTTGTTACTGGCGCTGCTTGTTCTCTTATTCTGCGCCGCACCCTCCTATGTGCTTGCGCAAAACTCCTCCGAATCGGCCCAAACTGAGACCCCGCGGGACATCTATTACAAGACCGGCGGAGTGCCGGTTGGGCCGCCGGCTCCGGCTCAAGACGAGGCTCGGTACCCGCGGTATGGCTCCTTCGACAACCGGACCTTCGTCTGGTTCGTGACGCAACAGCATACCTATTTCGGCGGGTTTGTCCTGGCCCTGCCGATCTTCTGCGTGATCATCGAGTTGATCGGCCTGTTTACGCGCGACAAGTCGGTGGCGGCCCGGTATGACTGTCTGGCCCGCGACTTCCTGCGCGTCTCGCTGCTGGCCCTGTCCCTGACGGCGGTGGTGGGAACGCTGATGCTGGGTATGTTCATCTGGCTCTATCCCAGCTTCATGCGTTACATGGGCGGGACCTTCAAGGCAATGATGCCGGTCTATGCGCTGGTCTTCGTCGCGGAATCCGTTTTTCTGATCGCGTATTACTATAGTTGGGACCGGATGGCCGCGCCGGCCTTGAAGTGGCTGCACGTGTCCCTTGGCGTGGTCGTGAATAGTCTTGGGGGGGTGCTCCTGCTTCTGGCCAATGCCTGGGCGGCGTTCATGATGGCACCGGCCGGTGTGGACGCGCAAGGGCGCTACCTGGGCAACATGGCGCACTTGCTCCACTCCGCCTTGTGGAACCCGCTCAACGTCCATCGGTTTCTGGCGGACATCATGTCGGGCGGCGCGGTGGTCATTGCCTACGCGTCGTACCGATTTTTAACCAGCAAGACCGACGAGGAACGGGCCTACTATGACTGGGTCGGGTACGTCTTCCTCTTCGTCACCGTCTGTGCGCTCCTGCCCATGCCCTTCGCCGGCTACTGGCTGATGCGGTCGGTCTATGCGTTTCGGCAGAGCATGGGGGTGACGATGATGGGCGGGCTGCTGACCTGGTTGTTCGTCGTCCAGGCGCTGCTCGTCGGAGTCCTGTTCCTGGGGATCAATTATTACCTCTGGCAGAGCATGGGGCGCATGAAGGGAGGGGAGCGTTATCAGCCCTACTTCCAGCACCTGGTCTGGGCCCTCATGGCCTGCCTGTTCGTGTGGCTGACGCCGCATACGGTGGTCATGGCTCCCAGCGAGGTCAAGGCCATGGGCGGGGCACAGCATCCGGTGATCGGCAACTATGGAGTCATGTCCTCAAAAAATGGCGCGATCAACGTCATGATCTGCCTGACAGCGCTGAGCTATATCTTCTTCCGGCGGGCCAACCGAGCGATCACTGTCTCCTGGGAAAAAACAGGCAATATTCTGCTCGCGGTTCTGTTCGTGACGGGCATTATGAATATTATCTGGCTCTCGGTATATGGGTTCTACCTGCCTGCCAGTGTGCGGGTGGGTCTGTCCAGCCCGCAAGCCTTCACCACGTTGACGGTGCTCGTGGCGGGACTGCTGATCAATCGGAGCATGATGCGGGGCGCGAAGGTCCATGGACCGATCGAGTGGGGGAAGATCTCCGTGCGCGGCATGGTGGCTCTGTTTGGACTTGCCGCGACCTTCACTTGGGTCATGGGCCTGATGGGCTATATCCGATCCTCGGGACGGCTTTCCTGGCACGTGAACGAGCTGATGCCGGACTTGTCTCCCTGGGCCTATACTCCTTCGTTGGGCTTTGCCGCAAAAATGGTGACGCTGAACATGGTGGTGTTCTGGCTGACCGTCCTGTTGCTCTTCTGGATCAGCAGCCGGGACCGCCGGGCCGTCCCCGTGACGGGCCTCATTCCGCAGAACAGTCGGCCGATCCTGCCCGAGGCGCGCGAGGCGCAGCCGTCATGATGCGGTTCGTGTTGGCGGCTTTGGTCGGCGTTTTGTGTCTGCATGTATCGTGGGCGGGGCTGGAAGCCCAGCCGGCCGGGCAAGCGGTGCTGGAAGATTTCACTGCGAAAGACGCCGACGGGTTTCCGAAAGAATGGAAGGCCCAGCATGGGGAAGGAAAGGCCAGGCAGAGTTATGTGGTGCAACTGGACGGCACACAGCCCTTCCTGGCCGTGCGCAAGGCGGATCAACGGATCTATAAAAGGAATATCTCATGGGCTCCGAAGGCCATGCCGGTGCTGACCTGGCGCTGGCGGCTGAAGGTGGCGCCGGCCGGGGCGGAGCCGATTGCGGCGGTGTTCGTGTCGTTGGATACGGATTTGATGGTGATTCCCGTGTCGAACAAATATGTGTGGAGTTCGACGAAGGCGAAGGGCACGACAACGGAAGGAGGGATGTTCGGAGCATCCGAGATCATCCTTCGGTCCGGGCCACAGCCGATCGGAGAATGGATCGAAGAACGCGTGAACGTTTACGAAGACTTCAAGCGTATCCACCAGCATGAACCGGCCGGCAAAGCCTGGGGCATTTCCTTGCAAGGCGGGCCCGGCGTAGAAGTGGATTTCGGTTCCTTGACCGTGTCGTCCCCCTAGCGGTGCTTCTGAGGAACATGTGACTTCCAGGGACGCCATGTCTCAAGCCTCATCCCGCAAGATCATCGACATGCTCTTGGGTGCGCTGGTCATGGGAACCGTGGGCTCGTTGCTAGGCTTGCTTATGGGGGGCGGGGTATTGCCGATTGCCATCGGGATCGGCCTGGTCATGGGAACGGTGGTCGGGCTCTTCGGGGGGCGCCGATTTCTGATCAGCATCCTGATCGGGACGATCCTCGGAGGCATTTTGGCCTGGCTGCTGGCCGGGGCGGAGAAGATTTCAGTCGGCGCGGGGGCTGGGGCGGCGATGGGCGGGTTCCTGGGCGTCCAGTACTCCATGCTGATGGACATGTGGGCCGAGCGCAAGCAGGTTGCGGTGCAAACGCAAGCCCCGTCAGGCGAGAACCAGGAGGCTCCTTGAGGAACTATGGAAAATAGAGGCGTCTTGATCGGGGCGATCGTCTTTGTCTTTGCCTCCTTTATCTTGATGATCGTAGCGCTGGTCTACGAGTCGTACCGAGCCAAGCAGCAGCGTCTGCTGGTCGAGTCCATCGTCGTGGAGAGCAAACCGGTTGCCCAAGCGGCGCCGCGGGACTATTCGATTTATAAGACGACCGTCGGCGACGACGGTCGCGAGATGGTCCAGATTCCGGAAGGGCCGTTTACGATGGGGAGCAAGGACGGAGATCCGGACGAGGCACCCGAGCACCAGGTCTACCTGGGGACCTATTATATGGATAAAAAGGAAGTGACCCAAGCCGAGTATGAGCGCTTCGTCAAGATGACCAAGCGTGGCAAGCCGTTCATTCCGGTGTTTGAAGACGACCAGGCGAAGATTCTGAAGCCGGAATTGCCGGCCATGGGTATGTCTTGGGCCGATGCAGAAGCTTACTGCAAGTGGGCCGGCAAGCGGCTGCCCAGCGAGGCGGAGTGGGAAAAGGCCGGCCGCGGTGAGGGCAAACGGCGGTACCCTTGGGGTGATGACTTTGGATCGGGCCATGCGAACGTGGATGGCGACGAGGACGGCTTCAAGTACCTGGCCCCGCCAGGATCCTTTGAATCGGGACGCAGCCCATACGGGCTGTATGACATGACGGGGAACGTGGCCGAGTGGGTTGCCGACACCTATGGCGAGCAGTATTATCAAAAGACGCCCTATCGGGATCCGCTCGGTCCTGAAGACGGGCAACACAAGGTAATCCGCGGAGGGTCTTGGCGGGAAACGTATCACAATGCGCGGCTCTCAAAACGCTTTCAGGCCAAAATGTGGAGAACCGACACGACGATCGGGATCCGATGCGCCAGGGATGCGGATGAGCCGCGTGCTGACGCAAAAAAAGTCAAAGGCTAGGCTCGCCGCCGGCGTAGTGCTGACCGTCTGAGGTCTATATTCCGAGCCATGCTGGAAACCAAGTTCAAAATCGCCTTTCTGCTGGTGGTCCTTGCCTTTACCAGTTTTCCCGTCATAGGGATTTTGCGAGGCACGACGCCGCCTCCGGAAGCTCCTCACGTCCCTGGAGAAGACTCGGCTCCGGCCCCCTCCGCATCCAGCCAGTCAGATTCCAGCGAGCTGCCGATTCCTGAAGAGATGGCCCCGATTCCAGCCGGCCCATTCCTGCGGGGCACCAAGGCGGGGGGCTATGACGAGCAGCCGGAACGGACCATATACGTAGACGCCTTCTCCATCGATCGATACGAAGTCACCAATGCGCAGTATCAAGCTTTTGTCGCTGCGACGGGCCATCGGAAAGCCGCGCCTCCGTCTCGCTATGCCAAAAATATCAGCCGCATGAAAGGAATAAACCAGCCTGCGACCTACGTGTCATGGGAAGACGCCGATGCCTATTGCCGGTGGAAGGGCAAGCGGCTGCCCACCGAAGCGGAATGGGAGAAAGCCATGCGCGGTGTGGATGGCCGGCTCTGGCCGTGGGGGACCGAGCCGGATCAGTTGGCGTTCAACGGAGGCTCGACTCAGGATGGGTTCGACGTTACGGCGCCGGTGGGATCGTTCAAGCGGGACGTCAGCCCGTTTGGCGTAGCGGATGGAACGGGGAATGTGATGGAATGGGTTGCCGATTGGTATGGGGAAGAGGCCTATCGCGACGCAGTCGATCGAAATCCCGCAGGCCCCGAACATGGGGTATTTCGAGTAATGCGGGGAGGCGGGTATACAAGTGTGGGGACGGACGTGCGGATTACCAGCCGGAGCAAAATGGTCCCTGATTTTCGCGATGAAACGATCGGCTTTCGTTGTGCGGTTTCCGGGTCTGGAGAGGTAGGCGTGGCTAAGCCGACAATAAACAGAAAATCATAGAAAATCAAAGTAATAGAGGATCAAAAACACGGCCAAAATTATATTGACAACCATTCCGGCCAAAACTATAATGTCGAACACTTTTGAATTTTTGCTCATCGTTTGCCCTCATCAGTAAAAACGACGAAGAGAGCAATAACATAGACTTAGCAGCCTGTCAAGACGCTGGCAGGCGATCATTGTTATAAGCGGAACGCGGACCGTCAACCAAGGTTGTAGCTGAGGAGAGAGACATGGGAGAAGCAGTCGCAAGCGCACCAGGTAAGCCGGATAGCGAGTTGAAGGTCAAGATCGGCAAGATGATTTTCTACATCACTTGCGCGGTGGGTCTCTGGTTTTTTTATTGGTTTGCGGGCATCCAGTGCCCCTGCTAAGAAGTGGTTCTTAATCTGATCTGGTGTGCCACGCGGGTGATATGGCGTGGCAGGAGGAGAGGGGAGCAATGAGCGCGCTGAACAATCCCGTCATCGCTGTGATCGTATCCGTGATTATCGCTGTGGGTTATTTTACGTTCGTGGATCATGCTCTGATGGACATGCAGGGTTTGGACTATTGGTATCTGTTCCGGAAGTAATCGCAGTCATCATGACGCGCCGCACCGACGTAGGGCGAGAGCGTCTGGTTTCGGGCGCAGGCTTGTTTTGCAACCATCTCGTGTCAGCTTTTGTTTAAGGAGGAAGCCATGGGCAGTTTGACCAGAAAGAAGACGCTGGCGATCATGGCGTTAAGCGCGATGATTGGCCTCCTTCTCCTGCCGATCGTGGTCTCGGTTCCTGCGCTTGCAAGCGGGGGCGGGGCTCCGGCTGGTGGGCCTCCCCCGGACGTGGTCAAGAAAGAAGGGGGCGAGGGGGATAAGGACAAGAAGATCGAGAAGGCGCGCGACGTCTATTACAAGACTGAGGGGATCGTGTCCGGACTGCCGGCTCCCAAGACAGGAGACAACGCAAAGGACTATCCGCGCTACAACTTCGAGAGTCGGGTGCTTCTCTGGTTCGCCAACCAGCAGCATCTTTACTATGGCAGCTTCGTCTTGGCGGTGCCAATTTTTTGTATGGTCATCGAGTTTATGGGGGTGATGACGAAGGATAAGGCGATGGCTAAGAAGTATGACCAGCTCGCCTACGACTTCATTAAGATCAGTTTGACGGCCTACTCGTTGACGGCAATCCTGGGCGGCATTCTGATCTTTACCTTCCTGACTCTCTATCCGGCCTTCTTTGGATACCTTTCGAGCATCTTCCGTCCGGTCATGCACATCTATGCCTTGATGTTTGTAGCCGAGAGCGGCACCCTCTACATCTACTACTACGGTTGGGACAAGATGAAGGAGGGGTTCTTGAAGTGGATTCACCTCAGCATGTCAGTGATCTTGAACGTGATCGGGACGTTGCTGATGTTCCTGGCCAATTCCTGGATCGGGTTCATGATGTCCCCGGCCGGTGTGGATGAGCAGGGGCGCTATCTGGGAAACATCTGGCACGTGATCCATACGGCGCTCTGGAATCCGTTGAATGTGCACCGGATCTTGGGCAATATGGCCTTCGGTGGCGGCGTGGTGGCAGCCTATGCGGCCTATCGGTTCCTGTCTTCGAAGACCGACGAAGAGCGGGCCCACTATGACTGGATGGGCTACATTGCCATGTCATTGGGTGTGGCGTTCTTGATCCCGTTGCCCTTTGCCGGCTACTGGTTGATGCGCGAAGTGTATGCCTATCGGCAGCAGATGGGTATCACGCTGATGGGCGGCCTGCTCGCCTGGCTGTTCATCATTCAGGCGACGATGATTGGCATTCTGTTCCTAAGCACCAATTACTATCTCTGGCAGGCTTTAGGACGGATGCGCGGCGCCGAGCGGTTTCAGCGCTGGATCAAGTACTTCGTGTTCCTCCTGGTGTGCGGTTTTCTGGTGTTCATTACGCCGCATACGATGGTGATGACTCCGGCTGAACTGAAGGCCATGGGTGGGCAGCAGCACCCGGTGTTGGGTAACTACGGGGTCATGTCCGCGAAGAACGGCGGCATCAATGTGATCATCACGACAACCGTGTTGACCTTCATTTGGTATCAGCGCGGAAATCGAGTGCCGAGCGTATCCTGGTCCAAGTTCGGCAATATCTTCATGGGTGTGTTCTTCTTCTTTGCCTATGTGAATATTATCTGGTTGGCCATTTACGGCTACTTCATTCCGGCCAACGTCCGGGTTGGGTTGTCCGTGCCGCAGGTGGCGACCACGCTCTCCTGCTTGTTCTTTATGACCGCGCTGAACCTTGCCATGTTGAAGGGGGCCAAGCAAATCGGGCCGATTGAGTGGGGTAAGATCTCTGTGCGGTCCCAGTACGCCATAATCATGCTTGCCACGGCCTTCACCTGGATGATGGGCCTGATGGGCTACATCCGCTCCTCGGTGCGGTTGTTCTGGCATGTCAATGAGGTCATGCGCGACAATTCCCCTTGGGCCTACACGCACACGGTGGGATTCGCGGCGAATATGATTTCGTTCAACGTGTTGTTCTTCTGGATCAGTATCATGTTTGTCTTCTGGCTCGGTGCGTTGGCGGCCAAGAAGGCGCCGGTGGAAGCCAAGGCGCCGGTTCACGGAAGCGCGCCGCAGCCGGCGGTTGGGCACTAACGTTCTTCGGCCTTTCAAGGCTTGCAGGGTGTCCTCCCCGGCGTAGACCGGGGAGGAATCCGAGGAGGGTGTCACGTGGTCGAGTTAATTCAGGCAGCGTTGGACATGGGGTGGCCGCTTTTGGCCTTTCTCGCCTGCTTGCTCGTCTATTTTCAGATGAGCATCAGCGATCCTGTGAAAAAGAAGCAGGCGACGTTCAAAACGTTTATCGGCATGATGGCGGCGTTTATGTTGCTGATGGCCATCGCCAACTACAAGATCAACTTCTTCGCCAATTCGCGCCTCCTACCCGTCTCCCTGGCCATGATTACCGCGTTGGCCTTCATGATGGGCATCTACTTCACCAATATCGGGGCGCTCTTCAAGATTGGCGGGTTCATGTTCTTGGTGGCTGCTGGCCTCTCGGGGTATGGGAACTGGCTGCCCCAGGTGGAAGGCGGATTCCCTCCGCCTGAGGTAAAGCTGGACTTCGGGAGCATGTCGTCCCAGCAGCTGGCTGACGAAGGGGAGAAGATCATCTTTGGCGGGATCGGGCAGAGCAAGGTGCAGGGTGCGATCGGCAAGGGCCAATGCCCCCTCTGTCACGGTTTCAACGAAGGGTTCTTGAGCGAGCGAGCGCCGAACCTCTGGGGCGTTCCGGATCGGGCCAAGACCAGACTGGATGACCCACGCTACCACAAGGGTAAGCCGGGCGATCGTGACTCGGAGCAGAAGGAGGCGTTCCCTGGCTCTGGAACGGCTGAAACAGGACAGGAATATATCGCTGAGTCTCATTCCTGTCCGAGTTGCTTTGTTGTCGCCGGATTCGGAGTGAAAGGGACGAACGACAAGCAGAGCCCCATGCCGGCAATCCACAAGCCGCCCATCTCGCTCTCGCTGGGCGAATTGGCTGCCGTGGATACCTGGATGTACATTCGCGAAGGCAAGGAAGCGCCGTCCTTCGAGGAAATCACTAAGGCCTACGAGAAGTTTATCCCGGAGGCGGACCGTCCCAAGCAGCAAGAGGATAAGCCTGCTGGGGCTGGTGGTGGTGTGTTGGCGACGGGCGAGGAGCCGGTGGATCAGATCTTCCAGAAGGCCACCTGTGTGGCTTGTCATACGATTCCCGGGATCGCTGGCGCGGTGGGGACCATCGGTCCGAAACTGGTGGAGGGGACCAATGCCCCGACCAGGATCAAGGACCCTGCCTATAAGGGTACGGCCAAGTCGACGCGCGAATACATTACGGAATCAGTCATTAATCCCAGCGCATACGTGGTGAAAGGCTTCCCGGACAATACCATGCCCAAGGAGTTCGGTAAGAAGCTGAGTGCCGGTGCGCTGAACAAGATCGTGGATTACCTCTCCCAACTGCAAGAGGGGAAGGAGCCTCCCAAAGTATCTTAATGGCCAACGCCGATTAGGAACGGGAGTGTAAGAAGGAGAGCCGGACGATGAAGGTATTAATCGGGTCAGTGCTTGGAGGGCTGGTGGTTGTGCTGATTGCACTGCTGGCCTTTGGTGTCCTTCCAGCCACGTCCCTCAAGCTGGTGGAAGGGTTCATGCCGATGCAGATGTTGTTCGAACTCGCCGTTAGCGTGGCGATTTTCGCCGCGATGAGCTACATGCTCAGCGCGGGCGGCATCCAGTTGCCTCGGTTCTGGCAGGGGATTCTCTTCTGGACGTACATCATCCTGTACCTGAAGTTTAGGGTGTATCCTCCCATCCCCTTCAGCGTGCGCGCCATGTATGGCACCGTATCGCTGATCGCCGTGTTTATGTGGATGTCCAGCAACGAAGACGATTGGAAGAAGTTCAAACAGCCGATCATGAACGTGCTGGATGCTAATACCGGCTTTCACAAGGGGCTGCGCACGGCCTACCTGATTCTGCTGCCGATCCTCCTCTGGGGGTTCTCGTACAGCTCGTTCTTGCCGAATCTGGATGAGCCGGTCGAGTTACGTACGGTGCATCCGGCGCCGCCGGCCAGCACCAAGGTGCACGGGAAGACCTTCGTGCTTCAGACGTCCCAGAACCCCTACCGGGTCAATCCGGAAGGGAAATACGACCAGGAATACTCCAACGCCAGGATTGTCGAGCAAGCGATGGGACGGCTGATGAAGCCCGACGCCAATCCTTGGGATCCGAAGGCAGAGGGCTATTTGAAGTATGTGCGCGAAGGCGGGGAGATTTTCTTCCAGAACTGTCACTTCTGCCACGGTGACAATCTGAACGGACGCGGATTGCACGCCTTTGCATTCAACCCGATTCCGGCCAACTTCACCGATCCGGGCACAATCGCCCAGCTCCAGGAGACCTTTATCTTCTGGCGTGTATCAAAGGGTGGGATTGGGCTGCCGAACGAAGGATTCCCCTGGGCCTCGGTGATGCCGCCCTGGGAGCAGCACTTGACCACGGATGAGATTTGGAAAGTCGTTCTGTTTGAATACTGGCACACCGGCTATTATCCGAGAACTTGGGATTAATCCCACACATCATTTCGGTGAAGGGGTATAGCTATGAGGCATGTGACGAGTAAGGTGCTCTTAATCGCGATTGCAGCCCTGGGGATCACGATGCTCTCCGGCAGCGCAGGGGTTTCAATCTTTGCGCAAGAAGGAGGCGGCGTCCCCGAGGGCTTCAAGAAGGGTGAGCTGGCGCCGCTCCCGTCCGCGGAGATGATCGAAGCCGGCAAGCGAGTCTATTTCACGAAGTGCGTCTGGTGTCATGGTGTGGATGGGGCTGGCGATGGGCCAGCCGCCGACCGACTCTGGCCTCGCCCGCGCAACTTCAACCAGGGGACGTTCAAGATCCGGAGGACCGCCAGCGGCGAGTTGCCGTTGTTCGATGCCAAGAAAGCGGTCGAGGCGGAAAACGACTTGTTCGCGACGGTGACCCACGGCCTCCCCGGATCGGCCATGCCTTCTTGGGAAGGCATTCTGACCGAGGAGCAACGGCTGCAGGTCTTGTCGTTTGTGACGACCCAGCTCATCAAAGACCGCAAGTTCGACGACAAGGCGACGGAGACGCAGACCGTCCTGCAACTCGATGAGATCAAGCCGATTCCAGTCAGCAAGGAGAGCCTGGAAAAAGGCGCCCAGTTGATCGTGGACAAGAAGTGCATCGAGTGCCACGGGGTCACCGGGCGGGGGGACGGCAACGCGTTCAACCTGAAGGATGACTGGGGTTTCCCGATTCAGCCGGCTAACTGGCACAAGTGTTGGAACTTCCGAGGGAGCCGCCAGGATCCGTACAACATCAAGAACATCTTCCGGACGTTCTCCACGGGGGTGAGCGGCACACCGATGCCGTCATTCGCGGACAACACGACGGTCGAAGAGCGGTGGCACATTGCCAACTTCGTGAACTCGCTCTGCGAGCGGGACCCCGAAGGGAACCCGTTGCCGATCGATCCGCTGACCGACAAGCCGAAGGTAAACTTCGTGATCCGGTCCGGTCCGGTGCTGGAAGGGGAGATCTCCGACGATCCGGAGAACGAGATGTGGCAGAAGCGTGAGCGCCGGATCGTGTTGTTCGGCGGGCAGATCACGCACAAGCCGAGGAATTTCGTCAACCGGATCGACGACGTCTGGGTCAAGTCTCTGTACAACGATAAGAACATCGTGTTCCTGTTTCAGTGGGATGACCGATCCAAGAGCGTGGCCGAAGGGAAGCTGCCTTGGCAGCCCACCGAAGTGAACGTGGAGAACTACGGGGTCAAGGAACAGGCGCCGAAGACCGGCGAAGGGGATTCGATTGCCGCTCAACAGAGCAAGTATCCGGTTTACAACGACGCCTTTGCGTTCCAGTTCCCGGTGAAGTGGCAGGAATTGCCGGCCCCGATCAAGCCGCGCTACCTCTGGGGCGACCAGAAGTATCCGGTGGACATCGTGAAGTGGGAAGCCAACGGGACCATCAAGGCGTTTACAGGAACCGGCTGGGACCAGGACTTCCAGGATCGGGACGATTATACCGAGAAGCTCAAGGTCCTGAAGCAGGAGTGGAAGGATGGTCGCTGGACTTTGATGGTCAGCCGGCCCATCAAGGAAGACTATGACGAAGACACTTACTTCGAGATGGGCAAGTACATCCCGACGGTGTTCTTCGCGTGGGATGGGCACAACGGGGATGCAGGCCGCAAGATGGCCGTTTCCGCCTTCTACTACACGGTCTTGGAGCCGCCCATTCCCAGAGAGACCTACATCTATCCGACCCTGATCGCGATCGGTGTCGTGATCCTGGAAGGGTGGGTGTTGACTCGTCGGGCCAATAAGAAAAAGGGTAAAGTCTAGCCCGTAAGGGAAGACAAGCCTTGGAAAGGGGGTGGGATGGCCCACCCCCTTTTTTTTTCTGCAGCAGTCGATGTGTTTACAGACATGAGTTCTACAATAGGGCAGATGACCGGTCTGTTGCTGGCCGGGGGCAAGAGCCGCAGGATGGGGCGGGATAAGCGGTTTCTTGAGCTCGGGGGGCGGACCTTGCTGGAGCGGTCCCTGACCGTACTGGAAGGTCTGTTCGACGAGGTGATTGTGTCTGTGGCCGAACCCTTGCCCGAGTTAAAGGGTTTGCACGCCAGAGTTGTGACCGATTTGATCCCGGATTGTGCGACGATGGGGGGGCTCTATAGCGGACTCTCTAGCGCGAGCCATCCGCGCCTATTCGCGGCAGCCTGTGATATGCCCTTTCTGGCGGATTCGGTGATCCGCCGTATGGCCGATCTTGGGCAGGGCGCCGATGTGGTGATGGTCCGCCTGGCGAACGGGCTCCAGCCCATGCATGCGATTTACTCCAAGGCCTGCCTGCCGCACTTGGAGCGGATGCTCCATGCTAAAAGTCTGAGGGTACAGGACCTGGTTTCGATTTCTGATCTCTCCGTGAAGATCCTTTCAGAAGAGGACATAAGAGCAGCAGACCCGCAGCTGCTCAGCTTCCTCAATGTGAATCAGCCGGCCGACTTGGAATTCGCCCGCAAGCTGTTTGCCGGGAAGCAAGGGGCGGCACGTGAGGGCTCATAAACCTATGCGGCGATCTCTCTTGCTGATCCATCCCGGAGCTCTTGGAGATGTGCTGTTGGCCCTCTCTGCCATCCGCGCGATCCGGGCGGCTTTCCCGACGCACGAGTGCGGGCTGATTGCCGGAGAGCAAGTTGGCCGGTTGCTATTTGCTTGTGGGGAGGTGGACCGGCTGTTCCCGCTGGAACAAGGCAGTCTGGCCGGGCTGCTGGCTGGAGCCGAATTGGTGGCTTCAGGCCTGCGTTCCTGGCTGGACAAGGCTGATTTGGCCATGGGGTGGATGAAGGATGCAGAGGGGAGCCTTGCGGCGACCCTCTACGCTCTCGGGGCTGGGAGAGTTATCATTCGGAGCCCTTTTGACGCCGGCTGTATGAACCTGCACCAGGCGGACCGGCACCTTGAGATAGTCGCCTCGATGGTCGGTGAAGAGCGAACGGCAAGGCCGCTGCGATTACCGGAGGCTATTTTGCAAGCTGCCACGGCTAGTTTGGCAGAGGCGGGAGTCCGGAAAGAGCAGATGCTCGTAGCGGTGCATCCGGGCAGCGGGAGCCCTCACAAATGTTGCGAGCCCGGATGGTTTGTCAAACTGGTTGCGCAGTTGCAAGCTCTTGGCGCCGTACCGCTCTTGCTGGCTGGACCGGCTGATACAGAGCAGGTCCAAGCAATCCAACGGTCCTGCGCAGCATCGCCCTTGGTGTTCGGGGGACAGGAGTTGATCTCGGTGGCAGCATTGATGGCTCAGGTTGCTCTGTATGTCGGGCACGATTCGGGGATCACTCACTTGGCTGCCTGTTTGGATGTGCCGACGATCGCACTCTTCGGGCCGACCGACCCAGAACGATGGGCTCCCCGTGGCCGTCACGTCGAGATCTTAAGCGGAGCCCCTTGTCTCTGCAACGAGTGGAACAGGGTTCAGACTTGCACCGAGAAGCGTTGCTTACAGGTACCGATCGAACAGGTGATCGAGAGTTGTCTTGGAGGACTTCGGGCTAGAGCGAAAAGCACGTCCGCAGATCAGTTTCGCAGTTCCTTGTCTTGTCATGCCTGAGAGGTTGTGTTAGATTCACCCGCTGGTTTTTTGCTAGACAAAAGAAGGAGTTCGGCCAGGTTGTGTCTCACGATATTGTGCAGGAAAAAGTCATCGACGCCCTCCAGGATGCCTTGCAGGAAGCCAAGCGCAAGGGGCAATTAAGAGTGGAATCGATTCCGACCCTGACGCTGGATCTACCCAAGCGGCCGGAATGGGGCGACCTGGCTTCGACGGTGGCCATGAGTCTCGCGCCATCCGAACGGCGGGCTCCCTATGATGTCGCCCAGATCATTCTCGATAATATTGTCAGGCGCGAGGTGTTGTTCGATCGAGTTGAGATAGCCAAGCCCGGCTTTTTGAACATGACGGTCAAGCGCGACCTCTGGTTGGAGGTATTGGCGGAGATCGAAGCGCGAGGGCAGGCCTATGGGCGGACGACGATGGGTCAGGGGCGACGCGTACTGGTGGAATACGTCAGCGCGAACCCGACCGGGCCCCTCCACGTCGGTCATGGGCGTGGGGCTGCTGTTGGACAGGCGATTGCCAAACTGCTGCAAGCGACAGGCTATGAAGTGGTGCAGGAGTACTATATCAATGACGCCGGTCGCCAGATGAAACTGCTTGGAACATCTGTGTATGCCAAGTATCTGGAATTGCTCGGTCGGCCCGTGTCGTTCCCCGAGGATGGGTATCGCGGCGCCTACATTGAGACGGTGGCTGCGCAGGTGCGTGAGCAGGCGGGGGAGTCGCTGCTCAACCTTCCGACCGAACAGGCGGAGCAACGGTGCCGGGAGCTGGCCTACAAGGATTTGCTCGAAAAGATCCGACAGGATCTCCGATCCTTCGGCATCGAGTTCGACGCCTGGTTCAGCGAAGCTTCCTTGCTGGCGTCCGGGGGGGTTGAACAAGTGCTGGCCGATCTCCGCGCGCGCGATTTGCTGTTCGAACAGGATGGAGCCTGGTGGTTTCGGTCATCGTCATTTGGCGACGAGAAGGATCGGGTTGTGCGGAAGCAGGAAGGGGACTACACCTATCTGGCGTCGGATATCGCCTACCATCGGGATAAGCTCCAGCGCGGTTATGATCTGCTGATCGATGTCTGGGGCGCGGACCATCACGGGTATATCCCGAGGATGGAAGCGGTGGTGCAGGCCTATGGCTATCCCAAGGAACGGCTACGGGTGGTCCTCGTCCAGATGGTCAATCTGCTGCGCGGGGGCCGGAAGGTGGAAATGTCCAAACGCGCCGGCGAGTTTATTACCATGCGCGAGGTGATGGACGAGGTAGGCGCGGACGCGGCCAAGTTTTTCTTCCTGATGCGCCGGTCGGACACGCATCTGGACTTTGACCTGGAATTGGCCAAGCAACAGTCGGCAGAGAATCCCGTCTACTATGTCCAGTATGCGCACGCGCGGATCGCGAGTCTCTTTCGGGTGGCCGAAGAACGGGGTTTGCCGGTGCCGAAACCGAGTGCGGCGGACTTGTCGCTGCTGCGTGACCCGGATGAGTTCGTGCTGATCCGGAAGCTCTCAGCTTATCCGTCCGTGGTCCAGGGCAGCGCGGCGGCTCTGGAGCCCCACCGGTTGACCTTCTATCTGCAGGAGCTGGCCGGCCTACTGCACACATTCTACTTCAAGCATCGTATCATGCCGGTGGCCGCGGATCAGGACGTCGCCGAGGCCGCTGCGTTCGTCAAAGATGCGAGCGAGATGGGCAAGCAGCGGGAGCAAGTCAGCCCCGGCTTGACGGGAGCCAGGTTGGCGTTGATGTATGCCGTGCAGCAGGTGCTCCGCAACGGCCTGGAGCTCCTCGGGATCTCCGCCCCCGAGCGGATGTGAAGATGGCCTTCGACTATGCTTGAGTTCACAGTGCAGCAGACGGATATGGGCGGATCGGCGCGTGTGGGTGTGCTCAAAACGGCCCATGGGACGATCGAGACCCCTGCGTTCATGCCGGTCGGTTCCCTGGGGGCCGTCAAGGGGATTGGTCCCGAGGACCTGGCGGGACTCGGATTTCGATTAATCCTGAACAACGCCTACCATCTGTACCTGCGTCCGGGGCATCGGGTGATTGAGGAACTGGGAGGATTGCACTCGTTCACGGGCTGGCCCGGGGCGATCCTGACCGACAGCGGCGGGTTTCAAGTGTTCAGCCTGGCGAAGCTCTGTCGGGTGACGGACGAAGGGGTGACATTTCAATCCCATGTGGACGGCTCTTCCCATCACATTACGCCGGAGCGGGCGATCGAGATTCAGGAGGCCTTGGGGGCCGACATCATTATGGCGTTCGATGAATGCGTGGCGCTTCCGTCTTCCCGCGAACGGGTCCACGAGGCGTTGCAACGGACGGGCGCTTGGGCCCGCCGTTGCCAGGCGGCGCGGCGCCGATCCGACCAGGCTTTGTTCGGGATCGTCCAGGGTGGGCATGACCCGGCTCTGCGCGTCGAGTCTGCGCAGGACTTGGTCTCGCTGGGGTTCGACGGGTACGCGGTCGGAGGGCTCTCCGTAGGGGAAGAGAAGTCCGTCATGTACTCGATGCTGGACGCAACCGTTCCTGAATTGCCGGCCGGGCGGCCCCGATATTTGATGGGGGTCGGACTGCCGGAAGATTTGGTCGAAGGAGTGGCCAGGGGCATCGATTTGTTCGACTGCGTGGTGCCGACCAGGCATGGGCGTACCGGTTGGCTGTTCACGGCCGATGGGCGGGTGCTGATCAAGCAAGCCCGCTATGCCAAGGACGAGCGCCCGATCGATCCAGCCTGTTGCTGTCCGGTCTGCCGGAAGCATTCGCGGGCGTACTTGCACCATTTGTTTGGAGTCAAGGAGATGTTGGGGGTGCGCCTCAACACCTTGCACAATTTGTATTATTTTGCCGACTTGATGCGGCAAATCCGCTCCGCCATTGCTGCCGGCTCGTTCGCTGCGTTTCGGCGGGAATTTCACGCGAAGCGGGAAGCGGCCGGCGTCGTCGGAGCGGACGATGCGGCTGATCGTGGTGGGATCGAAGAACTAGCAGCGGTGCAGGAGGGGAAGCGGTGAGCATGATGGCATCAGTGGCCTGGGCACAGGGAACGCAAGGCGGCGGCACAGGTCCGGGATCCTCGTTGCTGTCGCTGGTGCCGTTCGTACTGATCTTTATCGTCTTTTATTTTTTGCTGATTCTGCCCCAGCAGAAGCGCCAGAAAAAATTGAAGGCGATGTTGGAGGCGCTCAAGAAGGGCGATAAGGTGGTAACGTCCGGCGGCATCTGGGGCACGGTCACCAATTTGGGCAAAGAAACGGTGACGCTGCAGATCTCGGACAATACCAAGATCAAGGTTCAGCGGGAATCCATTTCCCGGCTTCGGGCGGATGAAGAAGAATAGCGAGGATTCCGTCAGGCGGGGCCGTTTCAACGATTGAGGGACGAATGAAGAAGGTCGGCGGACGATTTGCATTGCTGGGCATCGTACTGGTGCTTTCGGTGGCGTTTTTTCTTCCCTCCTATCCTCGGCTGTATCAGGCCCTGCCTGACTGGTCGAAGAAGGTCCTTCCGACCAAGGGCATCACCCTGGGCCTGGATCTGCAGGGGGGGATCCATCTGGTTCTGGAGGTCGAGGAGGAACGGGCGGTGGAGATCGCCGTGGACCGGTCCGTCACGGCCATGCAGGATCTGCTGGTCGACAAAAAAATTCCCGTCGAGTCGGTTAAGCGGACCGGGTCCTCCCAGGTCACGCTTGCCTTTCAGAACGCGGATCTGAAGACTCAGATCCAAAAACTTATGGAGGATTTCCCTTCCTTCTATGAGTTGGAACAGAAGAGCACGGGCGGCAGTCTGGTTTATGAATTGCGCGAAGGGGAGATTAAGCGGATCAAGGATTCGGCCATCAACCAGGCCTTGGAGACGATCCGGAACCGGATCGACCAATTCGGCGTGGCCGAACCGCTGATCCAGCGACAGGGACTCAAGCAGATCGTCGTCCAGCTTCCGGGCATTACCGAGCCGAAGCGGGCGAAGGATCTGATCAAGGAAACGGCGCTATTGGAGTTCAAGCTCTTGGACGAGTCCAGTAAGTTGGCCATGGATCTGCCGCAGCGAATCCCGAAAGGCAAGGAAGACGAGGTTCTCAAGCAGATCGCCGGACAACTTCCGGAAGGGGACCAGATCCTGTTCGAGAAAGTGATCGAAAAGGACACGGGCCGAGAATTCCGCACGCCGTTCCTGGTCAAGAAGCGTGTGATGCTGGCCGGGGATGTGCTGAGCGATGCGCGCGTTTCGATCGGGCAGTTCAACGAGCCCTACGTGTCGGTGACCTTCGATGCCAAGGGCGCCCGGGAGTTCGAGCGCATCACATCCGAGAACGTCAAGAAGCGTATGGCGATCGTGCTGGACAATACCATCTATTCCGCCCCCGTCATTCAGGAGCGAATCAGCGGAGGGCGGGCGCAGATCAGCGGCACCTTCACCATGCAGGAAGCCAACGATCTGGCGATCGTGCTCCGGGCCGGCGCCTTGCCCGCCCCGCTGAAGATCATCCAGGATCTGACCGTCGGCCCTTCGTTGGGGCGCGACTCGATCGAGAAGGGGGTCCGTGCCACCCTGTTCGCGGGCGGCTTGGTCGTCCTTTTTATGATGGTCTATTACCGGCTCTCGGGCGTCATCGCCGATTTCGCCTTGGCGTTGAACCTGATCTGCCTGATCGGGTCGCTGGCCGGATTGAATGCAACTCTCACGCTGCCCGGCATCGCAGGGATCATTCTGACCATCGGCATGGGAGTGGATTCCAACGTCTTGATCTTCGAGCGTATCCGCGAAGAGTTGCGGCAGGGTAAGCCGGTACGTCTGGCGATCGATGGGGGCTATGACAAGGCGTTGCTGACGATCATCGACTCCCACGTGACCACCTTAATTACGGGCCTGGCGTTGTTCCTGTTCGGGACCGGGCCGATCAAGGGGTTTGCGGTCACGCTCTGCCTGGGGATTGCAATCAACCTGTTCACCGCGCTGGTCGGCACGAAAGTGGTCTTTGACACGTTGAATCAGCGCCGCAAAGTCGAACAATTGAGCATTTAGCGGTTTCGTCCGAGCTGCGAGAGGGGAATGCATGTTCGAGATTTTGGGGAAGACCAATATTGATTTCATGGGCAAGCGGAAGATCGCGTTTGTTTTTTCGGGCGTGCTGGTTCTGCTGGGCATCGTGGCCGTGATTCAGATCGCCCGGGGAGCCGCCAACCTCGGGATCGACTTCGCGGGCGGGACCGCCGTGCAGTTGAAATTCGACCAGCCCATCCCCATCGACGAGGCGCGCAAGGCGCTGGAGTCAAACGGGCTCGCCAATGCGGACTTACAGGAGTTCGTCGAGGCCAACAAGCTCCTGGTTCGGGTCAAAACCTCGACCACCATCGAGGAAAAAGTAGCGGACCGGGTCGTTGCCGTCTTCACCAAGGAATTTCCGAACAACAAGTTTGTGGTGGACGCCTCCACAGAGATTGGCCCCACGATCGGGCAGAAATTACAGCAGGATGCGTTGATCGCTATCCTGGTGTCCTTCCTCGGCATTATTCTGTATATCGCGGCACGCTTCGAGTTCCGCTTCGGCGTGGCGGCGGCACTCTCTACGTTTCATGATGTGCTGGCCGTGCTGGGCGCGTTTTATATCCTGGACAAGGAAATCACCTTGCTGGTCGTAACGGCCCTGCTGACGCTGGCCGGGTATTCGCTCACGGATACGGTTGTCGTGTTCGACCGGATACGCGAAAATCTCCGCGTACGCCGTCGGGATAACATGGAAGCCGTGATCAACAACGGGATCAATCAGGTCTTGAGCCGGACAATCGTAACCAGTCTGACGGTTGTGTTGGTGCTGATTCCATTGACCCTGGCCGGGGGCGAAGTCCTGCACGACTTTTCTTTGGCGCTCCTTTGGGGAGTCATTTTCGGGACCTATTCCTCGGTCTTTGTCGCCAGCCCCTTGCTGCTGATCTGGCCAGGCCGGGAGGGGCGGCTGCTCAAGCGAGGGTAGGAGGAAGTTTCATGTTACCTTTGCTTGACATTCAAGAGAAGCCGAATGAAAATGAGCACATAGAAAGGATGATTTGTTACCTAAATGACAGCCTGGAGTCGGTCACACAGTCTCCAGCGTAAGATCATTACGGCCATCGTAATGGTCGGTCTCCTGCCTCTGAGCCTCTCTCTCTTCCTGACCTACGTTGAAGAACGCCGCGCTCTCCGTGAGAGTGTCGGAGCCAATTTCAAGGAATCGGCAGTAGAAGCGGCGCGCCGGGTGGAAATGCAGGTCACCCGCGGTCTCAGCGAAGCGCAACAGCTGGCTGCGACCCCGTTCCTGCGGACGGCCGTGACCGAGGCCAACCGAGGCTATGCGGACAAAGACGAGGCCAGCATCCAAGCCATGATCAAGGACTGGCAGCAGCAGTGGCGTCAGCGGGAGCGCCGCAACGAATTCCCTCTGTTCATCAATCGCATCGTGACGAATTACCTGATCCGCTGGCATGACATTCGGCGCTCGGACTACGTGGGGATTTTCGTGACCGACGCGCGCGGAGCCTTGGTGGTCAGCTCGATTCCCCAGGTGGAATATTACTATGGCAAGAGTGCTTGGTGGCGGGCGGTATACAGCGGCGGGACCGGGCAGCAATACGTCGGCGAAATCTACTTCGATCCTTCTTTCGGCACCCATGTGCTGAATGTGTCGGTGCCGATTCTCGATGACGACCAGCGGGCTGCGGTTGGAGCTGTGACGGTCCTGTTGCGGCGAGACTCGCTGTTCCAGGCGGTGGCGGAGATCACGGTCGGCCAGACGGGACATGCGATGTTGTTGGCTTCGGACGGGACGCTGTTGATCTGTCCGGTCCTCCCCCCCGAGGAGCATTCGGTGACCCCGGCCTTGCTCCAATCCGTCGCCGATCTTCAGGCCGGATGGGTTGTGGCCGCCGATGACACGCATGGCGGTCGCGAGGGCATTGTCGGATTTTCTCCTGTCCGCTTGGGCGGCAAGCTCGCTCCGGGAAGCCTCGATGGAAAACGATGGCTGACCGTCGTCCGGCAGAACCCGGAAGAAACCTATGCCCCGTTGAACCAACTGGTGATCAAGGTCGCCGCCTACGGGGTCTTGGTCTTCGCCCTGCTCTGGGGCACGGGCGTGCTTGCGGCTCGGCGGATTGTCCGCCCGGTCCAGGCTCTCCACGAAGGAGTCAAGCGGATCGGGACCGGCAATCTGGACCAGCGGCTGTCGCTGCAGACCGGCGATGAAATCGAGCAACTGGCTGAGGCGTTCAACGGGATGGCTGCGAATCTGAAGGCCTCGTTCACCCAGTTGGAGCAGCGGATGGCGGATATCCGCAGGCTGGAGGAACGGTATCGAGATCTGATCGAGAACTCGCCGGAGATGATCCACCAGATTAACAAGGCGGGGCAGTTCGTGCATGTCAATCAGACCGAGCTGGACAAACTGGGCTATAGCCTGGAGGAGATGTTGGCGATGCGTCTGTGGGACATCGTCCCGCAGGGACGCGGGCCGGAAATCCTGGCCTACCTCGAACGGATGGTGTCGAAGGGGCGGTCCACGATCGAAACGGTGTTTCTGAGCAAAGACGGCCGGCCGATCGACGTTGAAATCCACTCCACTGCGCTATTCGACACCGAGGGCGGGGGCCTTGTGTACTCTCGTGCATTTGTGCGGGACATCACCCAACGCAAGGCGTTGGAACAGAAGGTCCAGCGGCATACAACCCAACTGGAGCAGGAAGTAGCCGAACGGACCCAGCAATTGTCGCTCTCGCAGAAACGGTATAAGGCGCTCTTCGACCTGGCAGCGGATCCGGTCTTCATGGTGGAATCAAATGGCTGCATAATGGCGGTCAATCAGCGTGAAGAGCGAGTTCTGGGCTATCCGGAGGCCGATTTGATCGGCCGCCCGCTGCTCAATCTGATCTCTTCCCACCATCAAGAACTCACGCGTGCCTTGATGGAGAAGATCGTACGAGGCGAGCAGCAAGTGCCCACGGAGGAAATCGAAGTGGTGGGCCGTGACGGTGCGCCCATGCTGGTTGAGATGGACCTGATTCGGATCGAGGACGGCTCTGCGGTCTCCATCATGGTGCAACTCCGGGATATTACGGAACGCAAACGGTTGGAGCAGCAACTGCACGAGTACAGCGTGGAGCTCGAAGCCAAGGTCAAGGCCAGGACCAGGGAGATAGAGGAAACCAAGACTTACCTGGAAAATCTTCTCGAGAACGCGAACGATGTCATCTATACGTTGGATACGGAGCAGCGGTTCACCTATGTCAACAACAAAGTCGCCGCCTGGGGTTATCGCAAGGAAGATCTGATCGGCCGCCCTTACCTCTCGTTGCTTTCGAAGCGACACCGTGGGCGTCGTCTGAAGAGTACGCTGGATATCGGCGCCAAGCAGGTCTATGAGGTCGAGGTGCTGAGTTGTTCGGGGGATACGCGGACGGTCATGGTGAGCGTGTCGCCGCTTCACGATCCGGACGGCCGTATCCAGGGCGTCCTGGGTATTGCGCGGGACATCACCGACACCAAGAAGCTGGAGCAACAGATACTCAATACCGAGAAGCTGGCGTCGGTTGGAAAGCTCGCCGCCGGTGTCGCCCATGAGATCAACAATCCGTTGGGCGGAATTCTCAACTGCTTGTACAACTTGCGCAAGGGGACGCTGTCGCCAGCCAGGCAGGAGGAATACGTGGTCTCAATGGAAGACGGGCTTCGGCGGGTCCAGAAGATCGTCCGGCAGTTGTTGGACTTTTCCCAACAGCACGAACCGGAGCTTTCTTCCACGGACATCAATGCGGTCGTCGAGCGTGTCTTGGTGCTCACCGAGCATGTCTTTGTGGCCGGCCAGATCCGTCTGGACAAGCAGCTCCAGGCAGATCTGCCCGCTTTGATGGTGGATCAGCACATGCTCGAACAGGTCTTGATGAACTTGGTCCTGAACGCGACTCAAGCGATCAAGGGCGGGGGAACTGTCACCATCCGGACCCGGGTCGTGGGCGAAGCCTGCGTGATCGAGGTGCAAGACACGGGTTGCGGCATCCAGCCCCATGTCTTGTCGCGTATTTTTGACCCCTTCTTTACGACCAAGGGCGTGGGCGAAGGAACCGGTTTGGGCCTGTCCGTCAGCCTCGGGATCGTGGAACGGCATGGCGGCCAGATTCTGGTCGAAAGCGAGGTGGGGCAGGGAGCGCTGTTCACCGTGTCGCTTCCGCTTGTACGGGAACGGGTCGCGACAGGGAGGATCGCATGAAAGCTCCGTCGGTCTTGATCATCGACGACGAGCCCCTGATGCGGCTCTCGATGCTCGATGCGCTGAAGGCCGTCGGCTATGACGTGCGTGCGGCGGCTACGGGGCAGGAGGGCCAAGCCATCCTCGCCTCCAACACGTTTGACATCGTGATTACCGACCTTCGCCTGCCCGGGTCGGATGGATTGTCGTTGCTCCAGGTGTGCAAGCAGCGGTCGCCACGTTCCGAGGTGATCCTGATTACGGCGCATGGCTCGGTGGAAACGGCGGTCGAGGCGATGAAGCTGGGCGCATACGACTACGTCACCAAACCCTTTGGGATGGACGAGCTGTTGTTGATTGTGGACCGGGTTTCGAAGGTGTTGGCGCTGCGCCAGGAAAATTTGCAGTTGCGCGAAGAGCTGGAGGGACGGTTCAGCTTCGAGGGTATTCTCGGGAAGAACGATCGGATGCGGGAGGTACTGGAGAAGATCCAGCTGGTTTCGGCTACGGATTCAACCGTGCTGATTGTCGGGGAGAGCGGGACCGGGAAAGAACTGGTGGCCAATGCGCTGCACCGCAGCAGCCCGCGCCGCGATCACGCACTGATCAAGGTGAGCTGCGCGGCCTTGCCGGAGACCTTGCTGGAGGCGGAACTCTTCGGGCACGAAAAGGGGGCGTTCACGGGTGCGCTCAAGCAGCGGAGGGGCCGTTTCGAACTGGCGCACAAGGGGACGCTGTTCCTGGACGAGATCGGCGAAATTTCTCCCGTAGTGCAGGTGAAGCTGCTGCGCGTGTTGCAGGAGCGGCAATTCGAACGGGTGGGGGGGAGCGAAACCGTCGAGGTGGATGTGCGGCTCGTCTGTGCCACGCAGAAAGATCTCAAGAAAGAGGTGCAACAGGGACGGTTTCGGGAAGACCTCTATTATCGCCTCAACGTCGTCCCGGTGATCTTGCCCCCGCTGCGCGAGCGTCGGGAAGATGTGCTGTTGATCGGCGAACACATGTTGCAGGCCCGCGCGGCGAAAACAAGTAAGCCCGTGAAGGGGTTTTCCCAGCGGGCCCAGGAGCTCTTGCTCCGCTACTCGTTCCCGGGCAACGTGCGCGAATTGGAAAACATGATCGAGCGGGCGGTCGCCCTGGGGCGTCCGGAGGAGGATGTACAGCCCTGGGATCTCTGCGGATTTTCCGCGTGCCCCTACTTGGGCGGGACGCAGCAGGAGACCTGCGGGTTTTGCAGCGAGGGTTTGACCGGCAAGCGGGCGACCAGCGCCATGCTGGACTCGCTGGCTTCGGCCAGAGAAGAGTTCGAGAAGGACTATATCCTGGCCGTGCTGGAGCGGGTCGGCGGAAGCCGGACGGAAGCGTCGCGGTTACTGGGGCTCTCCCGAAAAGCCTTGTGGGAAAAGTGCAAGCGCTATGGCATCCCCTCCGCGCGTAGCGAGGCGGACGACGAAGGCGAGTAGTCGCTAGCAGGGTAGCGAGGCCCTCGCGTCCCCGCCTCTCGAAACGACCCTTCCGGGCTCTGCCGGGCGGAACTCCTTCGGAAATTCCTTCGCGGACTCAGTCAGTTTCCGCTTTCCTTCCCGGCAGAGCCTCGGTGGGTGCCCCGCTTCTCCGGCAATGTCCGCTCGGCCTCGCCACCCCACTTTTGAGAATGAAAGGCGACAGGCTTGTAGCGGCCTGTCGCCTTTCTATTTTTATTAGCGGCTGGAAGGGATGAACTCGGAGGCGTTCGGCATGGCGGGATCGAGACATCGAGTGCTGCGGGATCGCCGCGAGCCGTTCTGCTGGTCCGGTGAGGCGAGCGGCCAACAGTACAACGTGAATAGCCGTGAAGGATCAACGCATCGTGCCGACGCCGGAGCAGTTCGCCCTTCGTCAGCCGCCGTCGAGTCTACTCCTGGGGCTCCGCCCCGCCTTCCCACAACTTCACGGTGCGGTCCCAAGAGGCGCTGAGCAGACGTTGTCCGTCAGGGGAGAAAGTGACGCCGCGCACCGCTCCGGTATGGGCCTTCAACGTTCTGAAATGGCGGCCCGCGGCCAGGTCCCAGAGCTTGATCTGGTTGTCGTCCCCGGAACTGGCCAAGACCCGTCCGTCCGGCGACACGGCCAGGGACCGGACCCATCCCCCGTGGCCCTTGAGCGTCCGAATCTCGGTCATCTGGGGCATTTGGAAGAACTTGATCGTGGCGTCGCGGCTCCCGCTGATCAGCACCTGGCCGTCCGGCGTGAAGGTCAACGCGCCGATCCAATAGAGCATCGGTTTCTGGAACCCGCCCTCGTCCTCGACGAAGTACCCGCGATACTCGGTGGTGTCGTCGTCCTCGATCTCCTGCCAGTGGCCGTTGTGGAGGATCTTTTCTTCGCCGCTCGGAAGGACCTCCCAGAGCTTGATCTTGCCGATGTCGGATCCGCTGGCTAAATGGAAGCCATCCGGGGAGAAGGCGACCACCGGAGACCAATGGTGGTCGAACTGATCCTTTCCGAGCAGGGTCATGAGTTCGGTGCCGGTGCTGATTTCCCAGATCTTGATGTCTTTGTTGTGGCTGCCCCGGGCGAGCATGAGCCCGTCGGGAGAGAGCGATAGGCTACAGACGTTATGGTCGTAGCGCGTGAAGAGCAGCTTAGTGGGCTCCCCCGTCTTGGGGTTCCAGAGTCGAATGGTCCGGTCCTCACTGCCGGTGATCAGCGTCTGTCCGTCCGGGGTATAGAGGATGGCGCGGATGTCGTGGGTATGGCCGCGCAGGGACCGCAGCAGCCGTCCGGTTTCGATGTCCCAAATGCGGACCAGCCGGTCCGCGCCTCCGCTGGCAAAGGTGAGCCCGTCCGGCGAGAAGGCGACGGCCCAGATTCCGTGAGAATGGCCGCGGAACGTTTTCACCTCCCTGGTGCCGGCTTTCCAATATTCCAGGAGGTCGGCCGGCGGCGTCGATGTTCCAAGCGAGACTGAGCCTGGCTGGCTGCTGGAGGGGAGGGGCTGGGTCATTTCAGTCATAACGCACGTACTCCTTAATAGCAGCAGCCGCGGAGGCCCTGCCGGGTATTTGCAAATACAGCGGCTGGATGGCTATAATCAGCGCAGGATTGCGTTGATCATAAAAGATGGTTTGCAAGCAAGTCAAGCCGCCGTATCCGTTCACGCCTCCGGTCAACCCTGAGATTCCTTCTCTCGTGTGAACGTAGCCGGTTAAGGCCAAGCGCAGCCGCGAGCAAGCAGGAGACACCCGTCCATGGAGATTCGATTTCAGCCCGCCCTTCTTCAGGAAGTCATTGACTCCTTCGTGGAGAAAACGGAGCGAGAGGGCGATCCGACCTACTACAAGGAGTTTCACGAACTGGCCGATCCCATCTATGAGAAATTCTCGTTGGATGACCGGGAGGCGGAGTTCAAAAAACTATACCAGTATCTGTTCGGCACCTGGGGATTTTCGGACATCGTCCGGGATGCGTTCGACGAGTTCCCCCAGCTCAAGGAGCGCATCGGGATCGTCCTGATCAAGGGGGTTCTGAAAGAGGACCAGGAGGGCGTCGACATCCTGAGAAAATGGGGCTCCGTCGAACAAGACCTGGCCAAGCAGTTCGAGGATAAGGGGCTCAAAGGAGTGGGGATCAAGTTGATCCCGCGTCGATTCTATGATCCGGCGCTGACCCGTTACTGCCGCCATGAACTCATGCACATCGCCGACATTCTGGATGAAACCTTCGGCTACGACCCGGACACCAAAGTCGGGCAGAACCCGGGTGAAGAAACCCTGATCCTGCATCGCTACCGGGTGCTCTGGTGCCTGCACATCGATTCCCGACTGTTGCGCGAGGGGAAGGAGTCGATGCTGACCCGGGAGGACCGCTTCAAGGAATTCCGCTCCTGGTATCGCAAGATTCCTCCGGCGCAGTTGAAATCGGTATTCGAAGGACTGTGGCAGGCGGACCAGCTGACCCACGCGGAGCTCGTCGAGATGGCCACCGACACCCTGCGCGTCATGGACCGGGCACTGGATGTGGAGGGCGGGGAGCTTCCAGAGGTTCAGAATAAAGTCATGCTGATGCCGGGTTTCCCATGCCCGCTCTGTCGCTTTCCGACTTATTCATGGGTTGAGGATCTCGAGAATAAATTGGAAAAGCACGTATTGGATTTCATCCGGGACAATCATCCCGGGTGGGATACAGAGTTCGGAGCCTGCGATCGTTGCGTCGAAGTGTATAAACTTCGTGCCGACGGCGTGATGTGATGGGAGAAAAGCCCGTGGTTGCGGATCCGCAGTATGGCCGTCGTCATTTCCTCAAGGATTCCGTTCTGTCCGTCGCCAAGACGGCGCAGGAATTTGTCAAACATCGGGATGCGTCGCCGGAGCAAGCCAAGCCGGAGCCGGCTGCCAGAACCGACTGGCTTAGGCCGCCGGGTGCGGTCGCCGAGGCGCTTTTTCTTGAGCGATGCACCCGCTGCGGAGATTGTCTTAAAGTCTGTCCCTACGGCAGCATCAAGCCGGAACCCAAGTCCGGCACACCTGTGATCTTTCCGGATGAGACGCCGTGTCATCTCTGCGAGGACTTTCCTTGCATCAGCGCATGCGGAACCGAGGCTCTGCTCTCCGTGGCCGGCCGTGAAGAGGTCGCCATGGGGGTTGCCGTTGTGTCACATCGAATCTGTACTGCAGGCCAGGGCTGTCACGCCTGCGTTTCCCGTTGTCCCACTGAAGCGCTGGCCATGGATTTTGATTCGTTCCGTTTGGTGGTTATGAAGGAACGATGTGTGGGGTGTGGTCTCTGCGAGCAGACGTGCAAAACCGTGAATGACAAGGTCGCCATCACGATCACACCGACACGGGTGTTGGCATCCGGTGGAGGCGCCAGATGAGCGGAGTCCGGCGAACGAGCCAGGTTCAATTGAAAAATCATAGGGTTCCATTTGTGCAACATGAGGGAAATATGAGGGTTGAGTTCGGGCTTGACTTCCCCCTGTGCATTGCCTATCATACGCGGGCTTACGCCTGAATGGTGGTAAGGACCCGTCGGAGAATGTGTTGATGAATACGAAGGAAAGCCAGCGGGGAGTAGCGGATTCTCTCGCAATGCCTGCTGGCTCCGTAGCCATCAAGGACTCACCTGCCGTTGAACGAGCGCTAGGGCGCAGCAAGCTCTACCTCCTGCTTTCCTGGAGCATGCTCTATCCGGAAGACGATGAGTTCCTGGATTATCTGCAATCCGGGGAATTCGTGGAAGATGCGCGAACGGCGCTGGAAAGTCTCCGCCAGGGCTTGGAGGGAATGGGCGGAGAGCGGGCGCGGACGAAACTCGCAGCCGTCGCCAAGTCTCTGGACCAAGTCGAAGCCCTCGTGGCATCCGAATGCGTCAACTGGCAATTGAGTGACCTGCAAGCCGAGCACCGGCGGGTGTTCAGTAACGTGATCACCCTGGATTGTCCGCCCTACGAAACCCTCTTCGGCAACGATCACGTATTTGGCCAGGCCCATGTGATGGGCGATATCGCCGGCTACTATCGAGCGTTCGGAGTCGAGCTCTCCAAGGATATCCATGAGCGCATGGACCATTTGAGCGTTGAGCTCGAGTTCATGCACTTTCTCGCCTACAAGGAATCCTATGCCCGTTGTCACGATGGTGTCGATAAGACACAGATCGTGGTGGACGCGCAAAAAAAGTTTGTCAAGGACCACATCGGTCGGTGGGTTCCCCTGTTTTGCCGTATGTTGGTTAAAAAGGCGGACTCAGGGTTTTTCCGACATATGGCCGACTTCGGCTCCGACTGGATGGACTTTGAAGCGGCCTACCTTGGGGTTACCCCGCAGCCCTATTCCGAGGCCGATTATCGACCGGCCACATTTAATGCTCCTGAAGGCCAGACCTATGAGTGTGGCGCGCAAGATCAGGGGAACGAACTGAACATCCTGCTCAATGAAGTGGGTGCGTCGTCCTTCTTGGATAAAGACAAGAATAAGGATAAAGATGAGGCTGGGCCTGTTGGCACGGCGTAATGGGCTGTTTCATTCGTCATCAGGAGCGGAAGAGTTGGTCGTTTTTGCGAGCAGTCTTTAATCATTAATCGAGAGGAGGGTATATTCATATGAGAGTGGTGCAGACACGCAACAAGAAAGTGGTGTTTGGCATTCTTCTCTCGGCGCTGGTCGTGGGCGTCATGTTGACGCTGGGTCAGGTGCCGCTGGCGGTGAGCCAGCCGGTTACGATCCCGGTGAAGGCCATCAAGGGCCCGATCCCCATGGACGGAGCCAATCCCATCTGGGAGGGAGTGCCGGGCGTAGTCATCCCGCTGAGCGGGCAGACGATCACGACGCCGATGCATCCGAACATTTCCGTGAAGTCCGTCTTCGTCAAGGCGGTCTCGAACGGAAAGGAGTTGGGCTTCCGCCTGGATTGGGCGGACCAGACCATGAACAATACGACGATCGGGCCGCAGGACTTCCGCGATCAGGCCGCGATCCAGTTCCCGGTGAATACCTCCGGGGCGCCGCCGTTCCAGTGCATGGGGCAGTCCGGCGGGACCGTCAACATTTGGCGGTGGAATGCGGAGTGGCAGAAGGACCTGGGCAAGGACAGCGCCGGGCTGTGGGACGTGGACGACCAGTACCCGGGCATCTTCTGGGATTACTATTTTGAAGAGCCGGCGGGCGGCGTGACCTATCCGGATCGGATCGGCCGCAGCCTTGGGCCCTTCAATCCGGGCATCTGGTCCGGCAACATTATGTCCGATCCGACGCTGCGCGTGAGCTCCGTGGAAGACCTCAATGCCAACGGGTTCAGCACCTTGACCACTCAATCCCACCAGGATGTGATTGGCAACGGCGTGTGGGAGCCGTCCGGTTCCGTCAAGGGCGGCTGCTGCACGGGCCCGACGTGGCGGATCGTGGTGAAGCGCGCGTTGACCACCAGCGATGCGAACGACGTCCAGTTCAAGGCCGGTGCCTCGGTCCCCGTGGCTTTTGCGGTCTGGGACGGCACCAACGTCGAGCGGAACGGCATGAAGGGCATCTCAACCTGGTTTACGCTGAAGTTGCCCTGAGGTTCTCCCAGTTCCCCGCGAGGGGATAGAATCATGGCCTGAGGCGGCTGCCCACCGAAGGCTGTGACAGAAATAGCCCCGAGTCGCCTGTGAAGGTGATTCGGGGCTTTTCTTTTCCCTCGATGCAAGGGGCGGCATGACTTCGAACTGGCTGGCCTTGTGTGCAGTTGCATTTGAGAAAGCCGCAGGTGTATAAGAAATAGCCTGCAGTAGATCGTCTGAAAAGCCTGCAACCGAAGGGTTTCCGTGAAGATATCCCTGTTATTTCCACCAACCTGGCATCCGTCGCAGCCCTATTTGAGCCTTCCTTCTTTGACGGGGTTCTTGACCAAGGCCGGAGTCAAAAACGTCCGGCAGCGAGACCTCGGAATCGAGGTACTGGACGCCGTTCTGACGCAGGAGTATGGGGCGGAAATCTACCAGCGGCTCGTTGACAAGGTGAAGAGGCTGGAGCAAGAGCGGACGGGGGAGGCAGGGCCTGGGAGTGCGGAACACTACACGCGCCTGGTCGAGTCCTTGGACCGTTTTCCATACCTGATCGACGCGATCGAGCCGGCCAAGGAGTCACTGCGGGGAGAAGAGTTTTATGACATCGAGCGATACCGCGAGTGTCTTTTCCTGATCGACAAGTGGTTGGAGCTCGTGTCCACGCTCTATTTTCCGACCCGGCTGACGGTAGTCGACAATCAGTTCAGCACATACTCCATCTACTCGTCCAAGGACCTGCTCAAGGCCATCCGTGACGAAGAGCAAAACCCCTATCTGAGTCTGTTCCGCGACCGTTTCCTCCAGTCAATCCTGGTGGATCAGCCTGACCTGGTGGGGGTTTCGATCACGGCCACGAGCCAGATCATTCCAGGCCTGACCCTCTGCCGCCTTATCAAGGAAGCCAACCCGAACCTGCATCTGACGATCGGCGGCAGTATCTTCACCAGGCTGGTCGATAATCTGCGCCGGTGTCCGTGGTTGTTCGATCTGACCGACGACTTCATTGTCTTTGAAGGCGAAACGGCTCTGTTGGAGTTGGTCAATCAGCTTGATGGGAAGCGGGATTTTAGCAAGGTTCCGAACCTGATCCATCGCCAGAACGGCAAGATTACGGTCAACCAGCCGTTCTACTCTGAGAATATCAACGAGCTGCCGGCTCCGAACTACGATGGCTTTCCGCTAGGGCGGTACCTGTCTCCCAGCACGGTCCTGCCGGTGCAGTTCTCCCGAGGCTGTTACTATAAAGACTGCGCGTTTTGTGCGCTCACACTCGACCACCAAAACTTCCGCCAGCGGGACCCAGGCAAGACCGTCGACGACTTGCAGTGGCTCTCGGCTCGCTACAACACGCAGTATTTTTTCTTCACCGACGAATGTTTTGCCCTGTCGCCGACCAAACGCCTCTGTCAGCAGATGATCGACCGCCGCGTGAATTTCTCATGGACCTGCGAGATGCGATTCGAAAAAAATCTGTCGCGCGAGCTGTTGACGCAGATGCGCGATGCGGGTTGCCTCAAGATTGTCTTCGGACTCGAATCCTTCAATCAACGGGTAATGGATTTTATGAAAAAGGGGATTGCCCAGGCGAGCGTCCGGCGCATTACGGAGGACTGTCTCGATCTGGGGATCGCCATCCATTGCTATATCATCGCGGGCTTTCCGACCGAAACCGAGGCGGAGGCGATGGAAACGGCCAACTTTGTCGTTCACAACGAACGTCTTAACCAATCGTATGGGTTTTCCTGCCAGCCGTGCCTGTTTGATCTTGAAAAAGAAGCGCCTATCATGAGCGACCCAGGCAGTTACGGGATTCAGCGCATCATGCGGCCGGCCTCGGAGGACCTCAGCCTTGGGTTTTTCTATGAAGTCAAGGAAGGCATGACGCCGGAACAGGCCGAACGGGTCTACCAGGAGATTTACGGGAAGATCAGCGAGGTTGTCTGCGAGTTGCCGTTTAATTATTCGATGGCGGACGGTCTCCTCTACATTGCCCGGGAAAAGGCCAAAGTTCAGCGCGTTCCCTTGCCTGCCGGTTCCTAAGGTTCCCTAGCCCTCGTTGTTGCTCGCTGCGGCCGCCTTCAGGTTGACGCTCTTGGACGCTTCTGGCTATAATCCATCGGTATCCTTAGCGTTTACGGTCAACAAAGGATCTAGAGGATATGGCAGGGACAGCGGTTTCAGAGAAAGGGGGGGGGCGGCTTGAGGAACATGGGCTCCTCTTCGAATATACCGCCAAGTTTCTGCTGCTAGCCGGGTTTCTCGAGCTGCTCTTGTACCGCCTGGTTTCGCGCCTGGGTATGCATCTGAGCAAACTGGCGCAGAAATATGAGTCGGTGCGGATCACCCTCAAGACCCTGTCGTCTATCGGATTTACTCTATTGAACCTCGTATCGATGCTGGTGTTTCTGGCCTTGTTCCTCCTGCTCCTCAACAAGAATCGCGGGGTAGGGAGCGGACGGTATGATGCGCTCTTGATTCCCTCCGTCTCCTTGCTGGTGCTGTTGACCGTCGCGTTCCTGTTCTTTCCCCCCACGATGCTCGGCTCGGTCCTCTACAATGCGGTCTTTGTCGCGGTGCTGGCCGTGCTCGTGGCCGAGCACCTGGCGGCCAACCACTCGTGGCCCCAGCGTGCCACGGTCCTGTGCTTTGTGCTGGGCATCGGCGGATGGCTCTATTATCAGACGCTCTCCACAACCTATGGCTTGCTCAAGCTGGCTGCGGCCCCGCCGTTCGTGCACGAGATCAATCGGATCGGGGAGGCGCTCATGGTTCTGGCCAGCATTTTGGTGTTCTGGGCCTATGGCGCGACGCCCCTGTGGACCAGCAACAGGAGGCAACGTCGCCGGGCCGCAATCTTTGCGCTGGTCGGCGGCAGTGTGTTCCTTGGGCTACTGGGTCTTGACTATATACTGGGGCTCTATGACCCGACCGTGGCGGAAAGTGTTCGCAAGGCTGGCGAGGGGATCGGGTGGATCTTTCAAATGGGCATGGGCTACACCTTTTACCTGCCCTTCGCCTTCTATGTGGCGGGCCTGTTGTGTTGGGGCTATACGGTCATCAAGTTGCTGACCATCGGACGTCTGGCTGGATACGGGTTGGGACTGATGTTTATCGCCGGCTACGCCTTGCAACTCTCGCATTTGACCCTTATGGTGGTGCTCGGGCTGATGCTGCTGAATTTGGACAAGCGTCGAGGCATGGCGCCGGCCGGCGAGACGGGGCTTGCAGAAGGGTTGCTCCCGCAAGCGACAGGGACATTGCTCAGTGAACGAACCTAAACGAAACAGATAGGATTGGCACCATGAGTGAACAGGATCCCACGAAGGCGACGGAAACCGGCGGTGCGGCAGTTGAACAACCGGAACCGCAATTGACCCCCGATGAGGAGATTGCCGAGCTTGAGAAACTGCTTGGCGAGGAGCCGGATGATTTCCAGGCCCGCTGTCGTCTCGGGGAGCTGTACTTCAGCAAGGGTCGGATGGACGACGCTCTCACCGAGGTCAAGAAGTCCATTGAAATGGCCGAAGTGCTCAGGGAGGAAATGAACCGCTCGCTGGCCATGTACTACTCGAATCTCGGCACGATCTATGCGACCAAGAACATGGTCGACGAAGCGGAGGCGCAATTCAAGAAGGCGCTGGCGGTCCATGCCTACGATGTCCTCGCGCTGTTCAATCTCGGTCGTGTGTATTGCGAGAAGCGGCAGTTTATGGAGGCGAAGTCTTATTATGAACGGCTGGTCGAGGTCACGCCCGACGATCCCATCGCCTGGTACAATCTCGGCAGCGTCTATGTGGAGCTGGATAATCCGGCGGTGTCGGATTACAACACCATTGATATGGCGATGCAGTGCTACCTGCGGACCCTCGAACTCGACCCGCAGCACTTGGACGCCAGCTTCAAGCTCATGGACATCGCCCTGAACCACAAGAAGACCGACTTGGCCATCAAGGTGATGGAAGATGCCGTGGAACACAACCCCGACGAACCGCTCGTCTACTATAACCTGATCAGCGCCTATGAAAAGTGCAAGATGTTCGAACAGGCGGAGCAAGCCAGGCAAAAGCTCAAGGATCGCTTTGCCAAGCGGACGAAAGAAACGGGGAAGGGCTAACAGGCGTTCATTCTGAAGGAGAAAGGGTCACCATGTTTGGGAGCCTTGGGTTCACCGAGTTAATTTTGATTCTGGTCATTGTGCTGATTATTTTCGGCGCGGGCAAGTTGCCGCAGCTCGGAGAGGGGCTGGGTAAGGCGATCAAGGGGTTCAAGAAATCCGTCCACGAAGCGGACGCCATCGAAGCGGAAGCCCAGGCGCAAGCGCAGATGACCGAGCAGGCGCAAGGCCAGGCTCCGCAGATTCCGGCGCCTGGCGCGGGGGCTGTTTCCCCGTCCCCGGCTGCTGCGCCGGAGCAGCCTGCCGCGTCTACGCCGCCGTCTTCAAAGGCCTAGCCGGTTCCGCATGACTCGTGCCGTGTTCAGGTCGTCTGCGCGGTGCGGTCTTGGTCTGAGTTGCGGTGTTGGCGGAAGGAGTACGTGATTATGGAAACCGGAGTCGTACTGCCGGTCGGCTATATCGAGACCTTTGCGGGCAACGGCAAGGCTCGCAGCACGGGGGACGGCAAGCGGGCGGTCAAGTCCGGCATTCCGCTTCCCCACCACGTGGCGCTCGATAAAGACGAGCGATACCTCTACTTCGCCGAATCCGGGTCGGACCGGGTCCGACGCATCGACCTGCATGAAGGGACGATCCATAATTTTGCCGGGATCGGGGAGACTTGCTACAGCGGGGACTCAGGCCTGTGCGGGGAGGCCGGTCTCTATCTTCCCCTCGGCGTCGCGTTCGACTCCCACAACGATCTTTACATCTGCGATTCGGGCAGCAACCGGATCAGAAAAGTCGACCATGAGACCGGCGTCATCACCACCGTCGTCGGAACGGGGCAGTTTGGTTTCAATGGCGACGGCTCCGCCCTGGACGTGAATCTCACCTATCCCGCGGCGATTACGTTCGACGCGGACGACATCCTGTATATCGCCGACACCCAGGCCCACCGGGTCCGTCGTTATGATCCCAGGACCGGTCACGTCACTACGATTGCAGGGACTTGGTCCGCCGAGGATGATGCGCGCGAGCAGCCCTTGGTGGCGAGAAACCTGGTCGTGCTATCCGGCGACTCGATCGGGATTGATTTCAGCGACGATCACGGATGGCTCAGGCCGGAATGTTCGGATGGCCTGGACCTGTCTTTTTATCTGGATGACGGTCGGTCGGCTTTGGACGCCAGGCTGTATGATTTGGTCGGGATCGCCGTGGATGTCCAGGGGCACGTCTATGTCGTCGATAAGGGCAGCAACCGGGTCCGGAAGATCGATGGCCAGAGCGGGATCATTTCCACCGTGGCCGGAGTGTGCCGCTATGGATTCGACGGGGATAACAAGCCGGCGATCAAGGCCATGCTGCATGCGCCTGAAGCAGTGGTTTTCGACCCGGCCGGCAACTTCTATATCTCGGATACGATGAATCATCGAGTTAGAAAGGTCGATATCGCGACCGGCCTCATCACGACCGTGGCCGGAAACGGAGATAGCGGGTACGAGGATAAGAATATGGGCGGATGCGGAGCGGCCCAATTCGTGGCGAAGGAAAGCGCGGGCATGATTAAGCACGGCGACGGCTTGCTGGCGGTGGAGGCAGTGGTCAACTCACCGGTCGGGCTGGCCCTCGACTCACAGGGATTCCTCTATATCTGCGAGCGCGGCGAGAACAAGATCAGGCGCGCAAAATTGTGGTGAACCCCTGCCTCCGTCGGATGGGCCTGGTTGTCCGTCCGTGAGAGGCGCGCCGTTCCCACAACGGCTGTCCATCTGGAAGCGAGGCGTCGGTATGGCGCGATTCGAGCGAGCTTGGGGTCGGCAAGGTCGGATAGCCTCGATCGTTCCGTTGTTCGCCGGGCTCCTCGCAGGTGCGGCGGTGCTTGGGTGGCTGGGGATTCCCGTTGTCAGTTCCGAAGGTCTCTTTGTTCGGTCCTACCTGATTGCCGGTGATGTCCCTTCCGCCCCGGAAGATTTAGCCTGGGAGAAGGTCCCGCCGTTGACGCTGCCGTTGAGCGGGCAAGTGATCACGAGGCCCGTCTGGCCTGAACCCAGTGCCAGGGCTCTGGGGGTCCGGTCTGTCCACAACGGCGTCGAGATTGCGTTCCTGCTGGAATGGCAGGACAACACAAAGAACGATCGGTTGACCCCTGGCACGTTCCGAGACGGCGTGGCGATCGGGCTCCCGCTGGGGGAGGCGCCCGCCTTTTTCTGCATGGGCCAGCTCGATCACTACATCAACATCTGGCACTGGAAGGCCGACTGGCAGAGCGACATCGACCGGCGGGCCGCCAAGGCTGCCGAGCGCAAGGGAGAAAGCGGGGAAGTCCGGCGATTCGAGGTCATTCCCCGCCGAGCCTCCTCCGTTGAAGACCTGGTCGGCGGCGGCTTCAGTACCCTGACCAGCAAGCAGTCACAGGGGCGGGTGCAAGGCAAGGCCATCTGGAAGGATGGGGTCTGGCGTGTGGTCATCAGGCGGCCGTTGGCCAGCACCGATCCGGAAAATGAAGCCAGGTTGGAGCCGGGTCGCTTGCAAGCCGTTGCCTTTGCGGTGTGGAACGGCGAGAACAAGGAGCGCAACGGGCAAAAGGCCGTGGCGCCCTGGTTCCAACTCTCCATCGATCCCACGGTGAAGCTGTGACCGGACAGCCGCCGCTCTTGTCGAATTGTGTTTATGCCGGGGCGTGAATGAGCGGTCGGCGGTTTTGGAACAGGTTGAGACGAGGACGAGCCCTCCCCACGGGTAGGGCTTTTTTCTTGTGCCTGGCTGCGTTGGGCTGCTGGATGTGGGCTGCGGGATCGGTCGTCGCCGCCGCTCCGGAAGCGGCGATGACGGAGGCTGAAGCAGTCCGGCTCGGGGAAGAATTCGGCATCGTGGTGGGCCCCGTCGACGAGGACATTCAAAAAGAACTCAAGATGCAACGGCCCGAAGGGGTGGTGGTCTTCGAGGTCATCGGCGGCACGCCGGCCGACCTGGCTGGCATCAAGGTGCGGGCCGTGATCAAGGAGATCGATAAAGTTGAGGTGCGCACCTTGCTCGATTTCGGCCGGGCCCTCAAGCGGGCCATCCCCACCGGAAATTTCACGGTCGGGAGCTACGAGCCCGCGGACCCGGAAGTCCAGGGAGTGGGCGGCCTGATTAATTTTCATTTCGTGCGGATTGTGAAAGACTGATCGTTGCCCGAGCGGGGCTGCGGAGTACGTATGGTACGGATGCCTAAGTTGGCGATCGTGGCGATGGTGGCCTGTGTCGTGGCCCTCAACGCCCTCTACCATGATCGGGCGGTGGCCCAGAAGGCGGAGAGCCATCCGGCAAGCCCCTGGGTAGCCGAGATCGAACAAGTCTTTATCCGATCCGAGGATTGCAAACAGTGCCATGATCGTCACTATGAAGAATGGAAAGGCATGCGCGAGCAAACTCCCGATCTGAAGACGTTCGGACGCGTCGATGCCGCCCTGCTCCACGGAACGTCTCTCGAGTCACCCGTCTTCAAGACCGTCCTCGGGCTCTGGCTGCAGACTAATCCCACGGCCGAGGAGCGGACCCGCTGCCTGTCTTGCCATGTGCCGGCGGTCACGGTTTTTCCGCAACACACGGACAAGATCAGCCAGCAAGTGCTCTCCGGCAAGGTGGAAGTCGAAGGGATCAGCTGCGCCTCGTGCCACCTCATCAACGGCGTGTCCGGGGCGCCAGCCAACCCGCCGACCTTCAAGTTGCAGCCGGGCAAGATGATGTATGGGCCGTACGCGGAGCCGGAGGAGAACCTGGTCCATCCGGCGAGCCAATCGGACCTGTATCGCGGGGCCAACTATTGCGCCTCATGCCACTTCGATAAGGTCAAGGACGTGACCAAGCGAGAGTTGCCCGGCGAGATCCTGCAAGGCACCATCTGTCAGGATTGCCACATGGAGCCTTCGACCGGCAGTTCGACCTCGAAGCGCGGGGCGATGACCAGATCCATCGGCCGGCACTGGTTCCGTGGCGTGGTGATCCCCGGCATTATGTTGAAGAACCGCAATCTGCAAGCCGAATGGATGCCCCGTGTGGATGTTGAAGCGACTAAGTCTCAAGTCTCCGTGGACGGGACTGTCTTGGTGCGGACGGGCAGTCTCCCGCACAGCTTTCCGGATGGAGACCCGGTGCTCAAACAATTCCTGGTGACGATCACGATCAAAAATGCGCAGGGGCAGGTGTTGGCCAGCGAACAGAAGCGCTTTGGGGTGCCGTATGAACAAATATTGAGAGGACCCATTCCGGAGCCCTTGGTGCGCGGAGGGACTACGAAACGCGTGCCTTTCACCCTGGCGTTGCCTGCCGGGGCCGTTCCTGCCACGGTGGAGGCGTTGCTCTCCTATGCGTTGATTCCGGAGCCGAGCCCGGAGCTGAAAAAAAAGTACCTGGCGACGTTGCCTGGGGAGAAGGAACGGGCGGCTGCCGTCAAGTTGCTTGAGGACTATGCGCAAGCACGGGTGCTGACCTTTCGCAATAAGGCTCTATAAGCAAGGCCCGCGGCGTCAAAAGATGTGAGGGAGCGTGGAGTGGGGATAAGATTCATGCGAAAGATCAGGCCGATCTTGACCGTTCTCGGGCTGCTGGCTTTCGTGGCGATCTCGGGTCACGGGGCGATGGGGCTGGCCGAGGAACCGTCGAAAACGAAGGGGGCCTTGGAGAAGGTTTTCCCGAACTCGAACAAATGCAAACGTTGTCATGAACGGGTCTTCGAGGAGTGGGAAACGTCGCCCCTCTCGCGCTCTATTCATTCGCCCGCTTTTCGTGCCTCGCTGGATGAGTACCTGACCTTTTCAGTCGGCAAGGATAAGGCGCTGTGCTTTCGCTGCCACGCGCCCCACGTCAGTGAATTCGTCGATCAGGCGCCCATGTTCGTGGCACAAGTCCAGTCCGGAGATCCGGTCATCGACGGAGTGGGTTGCACCCAATGCCATCTGATCAAGCAAGTCGATCGGAGCAGCCATCCGCCCGTGCCGAAGTACGAGCCGGGCAAGACGCTCTATGGCCCGTACAAGGATTTCGTCCAGAACTTGGCCCACCAGTCCATGGAGTTGGAGCTGTTCCGCAAGTCAGACCTCTGTATGAACTGCCACCAGTCCGTGCCGGCTTCGGCCAACTTGGGCAAGTCGACCGAGCTGTTGGGGCCATGGGAAGGCAGCCAGGCGGTCAAAGGCGGCAAAGAATGTCAGACCTGCCACATGCCGGAGCAAGTCGGGGAGTCGGCGAACGGCGAGAATAAGCGCAAGGTGGCCAACCATTCGTTCCCGGGCCGGATCGGGAAGCTGCGGCAGGAGGCGGCGAAGCTGGCTCTGGAGACCTCTGTCAAGGGAGAGCAGACCAGCGTGGTCGTGACCGTTCAAAGCCTGGTGCCCCATAACCTCCCGACCACCCATCCGGCCTGGGCCAAGGTGGTGCTGGAGCTGGCAGTGAAGGGCAAGAATCTCAAGACCGTCTATACGGGCCAGCGGGTCTACGGACGTGTGTTCGCGGATGCCAAGGGACAGAAAACGTTGTTTGACTTCAAGGCCACGAAGGTGCTGGAAGATACGGTGCTGAAGCCGGAAGAGACGCGGACGGAGACCTTCACGTTCCCGACTCCAAAGGATACCCGGTCGTTCGACGTCGAGGTGTCGTTGAGCTATGCGCCGGTGACAGGGCCGCCGGAGTTCCTCCAGCGGGTCGAGGCGGAGTCTCCCAAGGGAGCCCAGGATCCGGTGTTCCAGCCGATCCCGATCGTGAAGCAGGCGCTGAATGTGCCGTTGAAGTAAGGACGTGGTTCGACGGGGGTCGGCTAATCGGTGGCGATCTTCGAGCCGGGCGACTTCATCTTGAAGATTTGAATAGCGGCATAGATATTCTTGGCCGGCTGATTGAGGACGAGGGTCGAGTTCGTGATGTGCGTATCGATCAATTCGAACGGCCCGCCGCTGTAATAGACCCGGCACAGATCCATGGTGCAGTTCTTGAAAACATGGTTGTCGAGCGTCAGTTGTTCTTCCTTGAACGTCTTGCCCTCAACCAGGATGTACTCAGGCCCTAGCCCCATACACATCTCCTCCGGCGGCCAACTATAACAGACCGTCTTCCGGCGACGCAACAAACCGACGAGCAAGGTCCGGCAATGCAGCGGGCGGTGTTTCGCCTTGATCATTGCCACCTGTCTGTATACAATGGCCCGACTTTTGTGCCGCCGGATGCCTTACCGTGGGGATGGGGCTTGTGCGTAGAGACGGGGAGACGCGTCGTTTAAGGGGAGGATTGCTCAGTGGATGCAACAGCGGTTATCTGGTTTTCGATCGTCACGGCGCTTGCCGGAATCGGCTATGGGTTTTACCTGGCGTTTTGGGTCTTTAAGCTTGACGCCGGCAATCAGGAAATGCAGCGCATTGCCCAGGCCATCCAGGAAGGGGCGAGCGCCTATCTGAATCGGCAGTATCGAACCGTCGGCCTTGTTGCGGCTGTTTTGTTCGCGGTTCTGTGGCTGGCCGGGATCTGGTCGGATAAGTTTGGGTTGCTGACGGCGGTCGGATTCCTCATCGGAGCCGGTGCCTCGGCACTGGCCGGCTACGTGGGCATGTATATCGCCGTTCGGGCCAACGTCCGCACCGCGCAAGCGGCCCATCAAGGGCTCAATGCGGCGTTGACCGTGGCCTTCAGGGGCGGGGCGGTGACCGGGCTCCTGCTCATTGGCTTGGCGCTGCTGGCGTTGACCGGCTTCTACACCATTGCCTCGGCCATTGCCGGACAGGAAAAGGCGATTCATGCGCTGTTGAGCCTGGGCTTCGGCGGCAGTTTGATCTCGGTCTTCGCCCGCGTCGGGGGCGGCATTTACACGAAGGCGGCGGATGTGGGCGCCGATCTGGTTGGCAAGGTGGAGGCGGGTATCCCGGAAGATGATCCCCGGAATCCGGCCGTCATTGCGGACAACGTCGGCGACAATGTCGGGGACTGTGCCGGCATGGCCGCGGATTTGTTTGAAACCTATGCCGTGACCAAGGTGGCGGCGATGGTGCTGGCCTTCACGTTGTTCGGGGGCCAAGCCGCGCCGATTCTGTATCCTCTGGCCCTGGGCGGGTTATCGATCCTGGCGACCATCGTCGGCATCATGTTCGTGAAAGTGGGGCCCGGCGGGGGCATTATGACCGCGCTCTACAAAGGCCTCTTCGTCGCGGGCGGGATCTCCGCCGTGGCGTTCTACCCGGTGACCATGAAGATGATGGATGGGGTCGGGGGCGTCAGCGGGATGAGCTACTACCTGGCGGCCCTGGTGGGGCTTGCGGTGACGCTGGCGCTGGTCTTCATCACCGACTATTACACGTCCAAGAGCTACGCGCCGGTGAAAGAGATCGCCAAGGCCAGCGAGACCGGCCACGCGACGAACATCATTGCGGGGCTGGCGGTGGGCATGCAGGCCACGGCCTGGCCAGTAGTGGTGATTGCGGCGGCCATCCTCGGCAGTTACTGGCTCTGCGGGGGAGCGGCCCAGGGCGGCCTCTTCGGCGTGGCCGTTGCGGCCGTGTCCATGCTGTCCATGGCGGGTATTGTCGTGGCGATCGACGCCTTCGGTCCGATCACCGACAATGCCGGGGGTATCGCCGAGATGTCCCACCTGGGCAAGGAAGTTCGCGACATCACCGATCCGCTGGACGCCGTGGGCAATACGACCAAGGCAGTGACCAAGGGGTATGCCATCGGGTCAGCCGGCCTGGCGGCGGTGGTCCTGTTCGCGGAGTACGCGAGGGCCGTGGAGGGGCAGAGCAAGGGGATGACCTTCGATCTGTCGAACCCCAAGGTGTTGGTCGGTCTGTTCCTGGGAGGCATGTTGCCCTTCCTCTTCGGGTCGATGTGCATGAAGGCAGTCGGGCAAGCCGCCGGGTTGGTGGTCGAGGAAGTCAGGCGGCAGTTTCGAACCATCAAGGGGATCATGGAGGGGACGGGCAAACCCGAGTATGGGACCTGTGTGGACATTGTCACCAAGGCCGCCATCAAGGAGATGATGGTGCCCGGTCTCATCCCGGTGCTCTCCCCGATTGTCGTCGGCGTAGTCCTGGGTCCGCAGGCGTTGGGTGGTGTGCTGGTGGGCAGTATCGTCACGGGTCTTTTTGTGGCCATTTCCATGACCAGCGGCGGTGGCGCGTGGGACAACGCGAAGAAGTACATCGAGGAGCAGGGGCTGAAGGGAAGTGACACGCACAAGGCGGCCGTGACCGGCGATACCGTGGGCGATCCCTACAAGGATACGGCCGGGCCTGCGATCAACCCGATGATCAAGGTGATCAACATCGTGGCGCTTTTGATCGTGTCCTTGATCGTATAAGAGATTGTTGAAGGGCGGGCCTCGGCTTGACGCGGTGGGGGGCCTGGGGTATCCTGACTCCGTGAGCGATCCCAGTTCAAAAGGCAGGTGATCCGGCCATTATTCGACGACGCTTGGAGGTGCTCCTATGGAACGACAGGAGAAGAAAGCGGAGTCTAAACGAGACCAGCAGGCTCGAGACGAGGCCAGGCCCAATCCCAAGGTGCTTGAAGCCGGGAAGAAGCTGAAAGAGGATATTGACAAGCTGGTCGACGAGATTGATGAGGTCCTTGAGGAAAACGCCGAAGAATTCGTCAAGAATTATGTCCAAAAGGGGGGGGAATAAACTTCCGCTTCCAGCCTCCCGCAGGTGGGCCTAATTCAGGTTCCGTCATGGCGGCTCGCTTCCAGCGAGCCGCTGTCCTTCCCCTCGGTTCCAGCCTTTCCTTTCCGGTGATTGCTCTGCTCAGCAGTTCATGAGGTGTCTCTCGCAGGCTGGTTTGACAAAGTCCGTCCCGCACTATAAGCTTTTACTCTAATTTCAGTGGGTTGCGTAAGTTTGTCCGGTGAGGAAGGGCGGAGATTTCATGCTGACCAAGCAGTGGGTCTTGCGCGAGGTGGACCAGCTGCAACGTGCGGCCTTGGCCAAGTCCCTCTCCATTTCTCCCATCACAGCGGCCGTACTCCTGGCGCGAGGGGTCACCACCGCCGCCCAGGCACAAACTTGGTTGGCCCCCCATCTAGTGGCCTCGCACGATCCGCTTCTAATTCCTGACATGGAGCCGGCGATTGATCGGCTTCACCGGGCCCTGGTGGAAGGGGAGCGGATTTGTTTCTACGGCGATTACGATGTCGATGGGATGGCCGCGACAAGCCTCTACCTGACCTATTTTCGAGGCCAGGGCGGCCAGGCGATCAGTTATATCCCGCACCGAGTCCGGGAAGGGTATGGGTTGAACGAAACGGCCCTGCGGTGGCTCCATCGGCAGGGGGTCAGCTTAGTGGTGACGTCCGACTGTGGTACGACCGCCCATCGGGAAGCCGAGGTGGCGAAACAGCTCGGGCTCGATCTCATTATTACGGACCATCACCAATGTGACGAACGATTGCCACCGGCTCTGGCTCTGTTGAATCCGCACCGGCCCGATTCCGCCTATCCGTATACGGGCCTCTGTTCCGGAGGCTTGGCCTACAAAGTGACCCGGGCCTATCAGGACAAGTATGGGACCAGCGGGCCGGAGCCTGAAACCCTCCTGGACCTCGTGGCCTTGGCGACGGTGGCCGATATCGTTCCACTCCAAGACGAGAATCGGATTTTGGTCCGAGAAGGGCTGGACTTGATCGCGCGCGGATCCCGTTGTGGAGTGCGCGCGCTCAAAGAAGTGGCGGGCGTCGGACGCGACGTCAATACGGGAACCGTGGCCTTTCGGCTGGCGCCGCGGATCAACGCCGCGGGACGGATGGCCCATGCGGAGATGGGGGTTCGACTCCTGACTACGGAATCCGATGTGGAGGCCAGGGAGGTGGCCGATCAGCTTGAGCAACTGAATCGAGCTCGGCAGCGCCTGGAAGAGGAAACGACGTCGGAGGCCGTCTCGATGGTGAAGGCCGAGACGGAGCCGGCCGCCTTGGCCGTTTGGGCCGGGCACTGGCATCTCGGGGTGGTGGGGATCGTGGCGGCTCGGCTCGTCGAGCGTTTCCACCGTCCTGCCGTCGTGATTGCGGTGAATGACCAGGGGATTGGCAAGGGGTCCGCCCGTAGCATCCCGGGATTTGATCTGTACCAGGCCCTGTCTGCCTGCCGCGATCTGTTGGATGCCTTCGGTGGGCATCCTTGCGCTGCTGGTCTGACGATTCGGGAGTCGCGCCTGGAGTCGTTCCGTGAGCGCTTCGCTGAAGTCGCGGCTTGCTGGGAGGGAGGCGTGCCGAAGCAACCCTTGCTCCACCTTGATGCGGAGGTCCATCTCAGCGAGGTGAACGACCAGTTGGTGCAGGAGTTGGGCTTGCTCCATCCTTTCGGAGCGGGCAATCCAGAGCCGACCTTGGCGGTCAGGAACCTGGCGATTCTGGGCAGCCGTGTGGTCGGGGAGCGCCATCTTAAGCTGACGGTCCGGCACGGCAATTCCAAGCCGTTCGACAGTATCGGATTCCGCATGGGCTCTTTGGCCGATTGCGGGCTGTCGGCCGCGCAATCGGTGGATCTGGCGTTCGTGCCTGAACGAAACAGCTGGAATGGCCTGGATCGGATTCAGCTGAGGATTCGTGACCTGAAGGCCAGTCAACCGCTCTAACGGTACGTGGCGATGCCGAGCGATACGATCACCGACTTGGATCAACTGCTCACGAAGGTCCGGACGTACAATCCGGACGCCGACGTGGATTTAGTTTGCCGGGCGTATGCCTTCTCGGCCAAAGCGCATGAAGGCCAGACCCGGCGCTCCGGTGAACCATATCTTCAACATCCCCTGGCCGTGGCCGGGGTGCTGACCTCCCTTCGATCCGATGTGCCGGCGATCGTGGCCGGGCTGCTTCATGACACCCTTGAAGATACGCTGACGACGCCGGAAGTCCTCGAGCAGGAGTTCGGCAAGGATGTCGCCCGCTTGGTGGACGGAGTCACGAAGATCGGCAAGATCCAATTCCGGAACCACGAGGAAAAGCAGGCCGAAAACTTCCGGAAAATGGTTCTGTCGATGGCGGATGACATCCGGGTCATCCTGATTAAGTTGGCAGACCGTCTCCACAACATGCGGACGCTTGAGCATCTGAAGGAGGCCAAGCAGCAGCAGATCGCGCAGGAAACCCTCGAGATTTACGCGCCGCTGGCCAACCGGCTTGGAATCGGGTGGATGAAAAACGAGTTGGAGGATCTCTGCCTGAAGTACCTGAAGCCGGATGTCTATGCCGCCTTGAAACTACGCGTGGCCAAGCGAGATGAGGATCGCCAGCAGTACATCGAAGAAGTCGTCCGCCTCGTGAAGCAGGCGTTGGCCGAGGCGGGGCTGAAGGGGGAAGTGCAAGGCCGCCCCAAGCACCTCTATGGCATTTATCAAAAGATGGAGCGGCAGTCCATCTCCTTTGAGGAAGTGTATGATCTCACCGCGATTCGGATCATTACCGATACCAAGATGAACTGCTATGCGCTCCTGGGCCTTATTCATTCTCTCTGGCGCCCCGTGCCGGGGCGCTTCAAGGATTACATCGCGATCCCGAAGTCGAACCTCTACCAATCCCTGCATACCACGGTCGTCGGCCCCAAGGGTGAGCATGTCGAATTCCAGATCCGCACGGAGGAGATGCATCGCCTCGCCGAATACGGCATCGCGGCGCATTGGAAATACAAGGAGCGGGGCCAGGTCGACGACAAGGACGGCAAGGTGTTCAGCTGGCTCCGCCAGTTCGTGGAGTGGCACCAGGACCTGACCGACAACCGGCAGTTTATGGACTCGGTCAAGCTCGACCTGTTTCACGATGTGGTCTATGTGTTTACGCCCAAGGGGATGGTCAAAGAGATGCCGCTCGGATCGACCCCGGTGGATTTTGCCTATGCCATCCATACCGAGGTCGGCGATCGTTGTGTCGGCGCCAAGGTCAACGGAAAAATTGTGCCGTTGAGGCATCAGCTGACCAGCGGGGACGCCGTCGAAATTCTGACGTCGCCCTCCCAGGTGCCGCACAAGGATTGGCTCAAGTTTGTCCGGACGCCCAGGGCCAAGGCCAAAATCAAGCACTGGCTCAAGGTCGAAGAGCAGAAGCGCAGCCTTGAAATCGGACGCCGACTGCTGGAACGGGAGTTCCGGAGGCATGACATGGCCCCGGCGCAAATGCTGAAGTCCGAGCAGTTGCTGGGGGTGGCTCATGAATTGGGCTTTGATACGGTCGATGAGATGAGCGCAGCGGTCGGCTACGGACGGCTCTCGACCGGGCAGGTCATGAATCACTTGTCACCGGCCGTTCCCCGGGAAGGCAAGCCCGAGGTCCCGGAAGAGTTGCAGCCGTCTCGTCCGCAAGTCGGCAAGCAGGATGAGAAGGGGGTCAAGGTCAGGGGAGGCCGCGACTTGCTCATGCAGCTGTCCCGTTGTTGCAACCCGGTTCCTGGGGATCGAATTATGGGGTACATCACCAGGGGGCGGGGGCTCACGATTCATTCGGTCGGATGCCCCAACTTGGAGGCGTTGGATTACGACAAGGAACGCTTGGTTGAGGTCGACTGGGATACGGCGACTGCCAGCACCTATCCGGTGAAGGTGTCCGTTCTGGCGGTGGACAAGACGGGGGTTTTGGCCAACGTCTCGTCGGCCATATCGGGAGCGGAAGCGAATATTAGCCGGGCTGAGATTACCACCAGGGAAGACCGCAAGGCGGTCCTTGATTTCGTGGTCGAGGTCAGCAACACGGCGCACCTGGGGCGTGTGCTGAAGGCCATCGAAGGAGTGGAGGGAGTCATCACCGCACGGCGTATCCGAGCCTGGCAGGCCCGGTAGCCGGAGACGATACGTCTGTCAGATGGACCACCGGGTGCCTGTGTGTGGCCCGGGCGTAACAGAGCCTTGAACAGTCCAGTAGTTCCGCGTTCAGCGGGTTGGGGGAGAGGGGGGGAGCTGGAACTGCAGCTTTGCCCCGCGTTGCAGTTTCAAGGCCTCGGCCATTCCGGCCGCGACTTCCAGCACATACAGGGCGTCATGGATGGGCTGATACTGGGGACAGCCGTCGTCGCTTCGGCTGCAGCCGGGAACGTTCCGCTCGATGTAGACGATGCGCTTGGACTGGTCCATCCAAATGATGTCCAGCGGAATCTTCGTGTTTTTCATCCAGAAGGTCCACTGTTGAGGCTCGGGAAAGATGAAGAGCATCCCCCGGTCTTGGGCCAAGGATTGACGAAACATGAGGCCGCGCGCCCGCTTTTCCGTTGTGTCCGCCAGTTCCACGAGGAGGGTGTCTTTCTGAGGCGTGGTCACGGAGACGATCGGTTCTTCCGGTCCTGTGCTCGGCGCGCCCGCCGCCAGGGCCTGCGATGATCCCAGGCAAAGGGTAATCCCGAGAAGGCCGGTTATGCCGAATGTTGGCCAGAACCACGTCGAGCGGAGCCGAAAAATGCTGGCGGACATAGGCGAATCCTAGCGGCCTGCTGACAGGCTGTCAAGGAGCGGAGCCTGCATTGACAATCGCTGCGGGGGCGGGCTAGGGTACCCTGAGTGTGTGTGGACAGAATGGATCCGATCTGGATTAGACAGTACGACCCCGGTGTCCCTGCGGCTCTTTCTTATCCCGACAGCACCCTTCCCGATCTGCTGACCCAGGCCGCGACACGGTATCCTGGCCGGGCGGCGATTCATTTCTACGGCAACGAAATCCATTATGTCGAACTGGACCGACTCGCACATCGTTTTGCGCGCGCACTGAGAGAGCTGCAGATGGAACCGGGCAGTGCGGTTGGGCTTATGCTGCCGAACATGCCACAGACGGTCATCGGCTATTATGGGAGCCTGCGGGCCGGCGTGAGGGTGACGCCAATCAATCCCCTGTACGTCGAAAGCGAAATCGAACACCAAGTGCAAGATGCCGGGTGCGAGACGATCGTGGTGTTGGACCACCTGTACCAGCGTGTTCAGCCGTTGATCGGGCGCACCGGCTTGAAACGGGTCATTGTCACCGGCGTCGAGGACTACCTGCCTACAATCAAGCGCCTGTTGTACCCCTGGCAGGCCATGAAGGAGGGGCAGCGCACCCCCGCGGTGCTGGGCTCTGGAACCGTCCGTCTGCGGGACCTTATGACCGGATCGGATGCGCCGCTGGGGGTGTTGATGAAGCCGGACGACGTGGCCTTGTTGCAGTACACAGGCGGAACGACCGGCGTTCCCAAGGGAGTGGCGCTCACCCATCGGAACCTGTTGAGCAATGCCTGGCAATGCCGGAGCTGGATGCCGTCATTGCGAGAAGGGGCAGAAGTGTTCCTCGCCGTTCTTCCATTTTTCCATGTCTACGGTATGAGTGTCTGCCAGAATCTGGCGATCGCGGTTGGGGGCTGTCAGGTGTTGCTGCCCCGCTTTCAGATGACGGAGGTGCTCAAGGTCATCCAACGCGAACGGGTCACGGTGTTTCCCGGCATCCCGGCCATGTATCAAGCCATCAACAACTATCAACATCTGGAGCGGTACGATCTCCGATCCATTCGCATCTGTATCAGTGGGGCTGGTCCGTTGCCGCCGTCGGTCCAGGAGCGATTTGAAGCGATTACAGGGGCGCGGTTGGTCGAGGGCTATGGGTTGACTGAAGCCAGCCCGGTGACCCACGTCAATCCGATCAGCCCGCTGCCGGGCCATCAACGAACTGGCAGCATCGGGCTGCCGCTGCCGGATACCCAGGCCAAGGTCGTGGATATGGAGACCGGCGATAAGGAACTGCCCCCGGGAGAAGTTGGCGAGTTGGTGGTGCGGGGGCCTCAAGTGATGTTCGGCTATTGGAAGCACGAAGATGAAAGCAGGCAGGTGCTCCGGAACGGCTGGCTATATACGGGTGATCTGGCGTGGATGGATGCCGAAGGGTTTTTCTACATCGCGGATCGTAAGAAGGACATGATCAAATCGGGAGGGGAGAACGTTTATCCACGCGAGGTCGAGGAAACGCTCCTCCGGCACGGTAAGGTGAAGGATGCGGTGGTGGTCGGGTTGCCACAAGGATTGCGCGGAGAGCTCATCAAGGCCTACGTCGTCTTAAAAGAGGGGGCTCAGGCGAGTGCGGCGGAGATCCTGGAACATTGTCGCCAGCACCTGGCAAAATTCAAGGTGCCCAAGAAGGTGGAGTTTCGGCAGGATCTCCCCAAGACGTTGGTGGGCAAGGTGCTCCGGCGCGTGCTGATCGAAGAGGAGCGGAAGAAGGGGGCGCTGAAGGCGGGCGACGAAGCGGAATGAGCGGCCGGGAGGAAGCAGGCCCGCTTGCATTTGTCCGTAGGCCTGTGTAATTTTGTGGCGATGTTCAACGGTCCGGACGAGTAGGAGGCGTGATGAAAGAAAAGCGGTTGGTGCATTACAAAAAAGGAGTGTTTGTCTGCCCGAAGTGTCGACAGTCTTATGTGCAGGACAAATGGATCGAGGAGTGGCGGATTCGCTGCCATAAGTGCGATTATCGGGGGACCTTGACCGACATTTCAGTGGACGAGCGGATGGAAGAAGAAACCTTCCAGCGCTGATCGCCGGCCGACGCTCGTCTTCTATCTTCGATTCCTCCCGTAGCCGGTTGCTCCGCTCGTGTGCCCATCTCGCCTGAACGGTCCCGTCACATGTGCGGGGCCTGGCCGTCCATCCGTTACCATCCGTTGCTGTGAGAGGGGAGGTGCCTAATGCGCACAACAACTGTCTTCGCCCTGGCCTTGGCGGGGCTTATGGTCCTGAGTGCCCCCTGTGTCCGTGCGGCCGAGCTTTCGTCAACGGTCCGCGTGCTTGTCGCCTACTACTCGCTGACGGGCAATACGGAGAAGATGGCGCAAGGGGTTGCGAAGGGCGCGGGCGAGGTCAGCGGGACGGTAGTTGCGCTCAAGCGTGTCGAGGCGGTGACGGCCGAAGACTTGTTTGGGGCCGACGCCGTGATCGTGGGGTCCCCGGTCTACTGGTCCAATATGGCAGGGCCGGTCAAGACGTTCTTCGACGACTGGCAGTTCAAGTTTGGAGTTTTCCCCGAATTCAAGATGCGGAACAAGGTTGGGGCGGCATTTGCTACGGGAGGGCAGGTGTCGGCGGGGAAAGAAGTGACGATGCTCACGATTCTGGCCGCGATGCTGGGCAACCAGATGATCGTCGTCAGCGGCGGCGGGGCGTTCGGCGCGTCAGCCACGACAGAAGGGAACAGCCCTGGAATCGACGATCAGGAGCTGGCCAGCGCCAAGGCGCTGGGGCAGCGCGTGGCCGAAGTCGCGATGATGGTGAAGAAAGGGAAGAAGGACTAGGGTTGCGGAGACGCCAGGACCGTCTGGGATGAAGTGGGCCGGGAGGCGTTGGTACAGCCCCGGCAATCTCCTGCCATGGACATCAGGCGGCAGATGTTCTTGACGCAGCGCCCGCAGCACTCTTCATCGTCTATGCCCAAGGCTTGAGCCAGCCGATCCTCATCGAGCCGTCCCGCCGCTTGCTCAGATAGCGTGACTCGCCTCACATCCGATTCCGTCAGCCCTTTGCACAGACAGACATACATGGCTGCAGGCTCCTTCGCTGGACGTTTACTGGGACGGCTGGCTCCTGTCGTGAACGATTATGATAACCATTCTCATTAATGATGAGAAGATAGCCGCTTTTGCCTTGGGTGTCAAGCAGGATTTTTAGCCGGTCTGTTCGTGCCCGCAATGAAGGGGCGGCGGTTCACCTGGGATGCAGCGCAAGGGCGGGGAGTTAGGCGATCGTCCGTTCCAAGTCCTCCACCATGCGCGTGATGGTGTTGAAGCCCGATTGCCAGAAAGCCTTGTCGCGCATGTTGACGCCCATGTGCGTCAGGATCGAGTCCGGGCTTTGCGAGCCACCGGCAGCCAGGAGTGCGAGGTATTGGGGAACGAAGGCCGGGCCTTGTTGTTTGTACATGTGGTAGAGAGCCAAGACCAAGAGATTGCCGAAGCTATAGGCATAGCAGTAGAACGGGCTGCCGAAGAGATGGGGGATGGTCAGCCACTCCCAGCGGAACAGCGCCGGGACCGGAACCGCTTTCCCGAATTGCTCGCGTAAGTTGGCCTGGTAGGCTGCAGCCAAGTCCTCGGCGGTAGCGCCCTGGGCGATCATCTCGTGCGCGCGCTGTTCGAACAGAACAAAGTAGGCTTGGCGAAGGACTGTGGCGTAGATGTCGTCCAGTTGGGCGAGGAGGAGGCCCTGCTTGACCGACCGGTTATGCTCCTGGGCGGTCAAGGCATCGGAAAGAATCCGCTCGCCGAAAACGGAGGCGGTTTCGGCCAAGGGCAGGGTGGAGTGAAACGTGAACACGGTATGCCGATCGGCCATCATCCCATGCACCGCGTGGCCCAGCTCATGAGCCAGTGTGGCGACGTCTCGCGCTTCGCCGGTGTAGTTCAACAGCACGTAGGGCGTGAAACCGGGGACGATGCTGTAGCAGTAGGCGCCGCTCAGTTTTCCGGGCTGGGGCCGAGCGTCGATGTGGCGCTCGTCGAAGACCCGGCGCGCCAGATCGGCCAGCTGCGGAGAAAAGCTGTGGTATGCATCCAGCACCATCCGGACCGCGTCGGCATAGCGGTAGCGTTTCCGATCGGCCGGGTGGGGGGCATAGATGTGGAAACGGTTCATGGGTGTGATCTTGCAGATGCGCGCTTTCAGGCGGAAATACTCCTGGAAAACGCCGGCGTTGCTGGCGCAGACGGCTAGGAGGGCCGAAGTCGCCTCGTCCGGGATGTCATTCCCCACGTTCCTGGCGTTCATCGGGGAGGCGTATTTGCGCAGCTCGAGGTTCTCGCCCTTCCAGTCCTTGACGAGCGTCGCGTAGATCTCGCCGAGGACATCGTGGTTGGCGTCGAAGACCCGGTAGAGTTCCTTGTAGGCGGCCTCCCGCAGGCGCGAATTTGGGCTGCGGAGATAGGCGGACAGCTGCTCGCGGGAGAGGGTCTTCTTTCTGCCGTTGACGGTGAGTGTGAACGTGAAGCCGTTCGTGAGCACGTCGTACAGCGTATTGATGGCGCTCCGTCCGGTGATGGTTTTCAGGTTGATAACTTTCTCCTCCGGTTCCGAAAGCGTGTAGGCTTTGAACCGGCGGATGGACTCCAGGTGATAGCGGAAATCGCCCGAGGCGTCAAGGAGGCGGGCGGCGTTGGCCTCATCCACGGACTGCCACCAGAGGTCGAAGAACAGCAGGCGATTGTGAAGACCGGTGAGACGCTCTTCCACCGTTGCCTTCACGGCTCTGGCTCTTGGATTTTGGGTGTTTTCCGAGAACCAGAGGTAGGCGTAGGCGCCCAGCTTGTTGCTGTCGGCGGCAATGGCTTCCGATTGTTTCAACAGGTCTAGAAACGACTGGGAGGGCAGGTCGGGGCGCAAACGGTCCCGCCAACTCTCGAACTGGCTGACCCGACGCTCCAAATCCTTTGTCAGCCGGTCGACGTCATGGTCGGGCTGCTTGAGCAAGTGGGACCGATCCCATCGGTCCGGAGGCGCCGATGCGCGCGCGCGCCGGGGTGCGGGCTGTATGCTCCTTTGTGGCTCTGCCGTCCGTTTCATGGTCTGCCTTTCCAGCGACTGTCTGTTCGGTCGGGCCATCTTACCATCCAGTCTGAGTCTTGGAAAAACTAAATTGTTCGTCTCGTGCCCCTCGTGGTTGGCCTGGTGTTTTCTTCAGCCGTAACGGCAGGACGTCATGGAAAGTCTGGGCCTGCTTGCGATGAGAACCATGGGGGATGCTAGAATAACACGGTGGATGTCAGGGGGTGTTCAGTGACGGACCAGGAAATCAACCGGGCCATCCAGTATGTGACCGCCAGCACTTCCTATGACCGTGAGACCGTGGGCGGGATACTCAAGACCGGCTTCGGGGAACTGAAGGCGTTGGCCACGTCTACCCATCGGACGTTTGAGCGGGATGCGCTCATGGAGTATGTGTGCCGGTGGACGATGCAGCGGACGGGGCAGCCGGAGACGCTCGTCCGGGAAATTCTCGGCTGCGCGGGCCGGTGGCTGGATCAGATGTGCGACATGGTCCTGGGCGAAACGCCCAAAGAGGCGTGAGCGGACCGGCGGTCCGTGTTAGCCGAGGGTCTGTTTGAGGAGCCCCAGATTTTTCGTGACCATCGCATCGCCGTTTTTCGTCGAAACCTCAATCCCCTGGTCGCAGATCAGGCGGCAGTCTTCGATCCGCCCCAGCTTGTGGAGCGACTGGGCCAGGGCATAGTAGGCGGCTGAGTAGGTGGGCTTGACCTTGAGACACCCTTCCAGGGCCTGGACCGCCTCCTCGAAATTCGAGTCCTCCATGTAAGCCTTCCCCAAGCCGAACCAGGCCACGTCGTCGTTCGGGTCTATCCCCAACACTTTCTTGAGCGGCTCGATCCGAGGGTTTGCCATGCGATCCTCCAAGTGCGACGACGGTAGCACGGTTTTCGTCGGATTGTCTATCGCGTTTGGGCCGTGCTACGATGCCGTGCAAAAGCTATCAGCTCTCAGCCGTCAGCACAGATGAATCAAAGGCTGGAAGTTTTTTTGAAGCTGATGGCTGAATGCTGAGGGCTCGGTTATGGCCAAGACCGGATTCGTGTACCATCAGGACTACTTGCAGCACGACATGGGCTTCGGCCACCCGGAATCGCCGGATCGGCTGCGCGCGATCATGGCCCGGCTCGAAGCGTCCGGCCTCCTCGCACGTGTGACGCGCATCGAGCCGATCGAAGCTTCCGATGAGGCGATCACCCGGGTCCATACGCCGGACTACCTGGCACAGCTGAAAACCCTTGCGCCTCGCGAAGGCCGCGCCGCGCTTGATCCTGACACCTCGATGTCGCCCGGTTCGCTCCGTGCCGCCTATGTGGCGGCCGGCGGGGCGCTTGCGGCGGCCGACGCCATCATGGCGGGCCGGGTGGACAACGCCTTCTGTGCCTTGCGTCCCCCGGGGCACCATGCCGAGCAGGATCGGGCCATGGGATTCTGCCTGTTCAACAACGTGGCCATCGCCACGCGCGATCTGCAGCGACGGCACGGGATCGGGCGGGTCTTGATCGTGGACTGGGACGTTCACCATGGGAACGGCACGCAACATACGTTCTACAGCGACCCTTCAGTGCTCTTTTTCAGCACCCATCAGTATCCCCACTATCCGGGCACGGGGCGGGCGACGGAACAAGGGGAAGGGAAGGGGGAGGGCCTGACGGTGAATGTTCCCATGTCGCCGGGAGAGGGGGACGAGGAGTATCGCGAAGTCTTCGAGACGATTCTCGCGCCCGCAGCCGATTCGTTCAAGCCGGAGTTCGTGATGATCTCGGCGGGATTTGACGCCCATCGAGACGATCCGCTGGCCGGGATGGCCTTGACGGAAGAGGGATATGGAGCCTTAAGCCGAATCGTGCTCGATATCGCCCGGCGGCACTGCCACGGGCGGGTCTTGTCGTGTCTGGAAGGGGGCTACAACCTGAGCGCGCTGTCGGCCTCTGTTGAGCGACATGTGCTGGCCCTGATCGAGGCGTGAGACCGAGCAAGCCGATGAAGCGATTCGGGATATGGTTGGCGGGGATACTCGTAGTGGCTGGCTCGGTCTACTTCTATTACACCGAGGTCAAGCCCGTCGTCATCTTTGGCCTCCGGTCCGACTATGCCCATGCGATCCCCTTCCAGAAGGTGCCGGCCGGTCTCGACAGTCTGAAGGCGGAATCATGCGGGACCTGTCACCGCGAGATTTACGAGGAGTGGAAGTCCAGCATCCATGCCCAGGCCTATGACGATCCCTTCTTCCAGGCTTATTGGAAGAAGGACAAGAACATCTGGGTCTGTCTGAACTGCCACACCCCGCTGGAGAACCAGCAGCCGACGCTGATCAAGGATATCCCGCGCGGGCGCGTGGAAAAGGCGATCCAGGAGCCGAATCCCCACTACGATCCCGAGTATCAACAGGAGGCGATCACCTGCGCCGCCTGCCACGTGCGCGACGGGGTCGTCCTGGGTCCCTTCGATGACTCGGCTGCGCCGCATCCGACCAAGTTCGATCCCAATTTTCGCACGGCCCAAATCTGCTCTCGTTGCCACAACGTCGTCTCCGGGCCAGCCCAGTTCTACAACGTGGGTCCTTGCGGGACTTACGCCGAATACGAAGGCAAGTTCTTCATGAAAGAAAAAGGCTTCATTTGCCAGAGTTGTCACATGCCGGAGGTGGAACGGCCGGTGGCGACGGGCGGGCCGATCAGGCCAGGACGGCGGCATCTGTGGCGAGGAGGCCATGATCCGGAGATGGTCAAGCAGGCTGTGGCGGTCCAGGTGCAGACTGATCCGCCGGACCCGAAGCCGGGGGACCAGACCCGGTTCACCCTGACCCTGATCAACGCCGGCGCTGGGCATAAGATTCCGACCGGCGATCCGGATCGGTACTTCACGGTCGAGTTCACCGTGGAAGATGGGCAAGGAAAAGAATTGGTTCATCAGGTAGACACAATGGGTCGGTGGATCCTTTGGCAACCGGCCATCGTGGAGCTGTACGATAATCGGCTTGTGCCCTTGGCGAGCCGCGAGTATCGGTTCACGTATCGTCTGCCGGGACCGGCGGAGGGGCGTGCGGGACTCGTCTTGAAAACCCGCGTGCGCTATCATATCCTGACGGACAAGCAGCATGCGATGCTGGAGAAGCAGTACGGCTTGACCGGGCAGGATCCCTACGCGTTCACGATCTATGAGCGAGACCTGTCGCTGACGGGCGATCTCAAAACGGCGTTGAGCCGGCCTGAACCAGAGACGCAACTGGCCTGTGCGGCGCTGGGCGCCGAGGCGACAGGCAAGCAAGCAGTGAGTCACAAAGGAGCATCATGATCCATCCGTTTCTGATCGATACCAAGACGTTGGAGCAGAACCTTGGCCGGGAAGGCCTGGTGGTGATCGACGTGCGCGGCAAGGCGGCCTATATGTTCGGCGGCCATATCCCGGGGGCGGTGCATGCCACCTGGCATGATTTCAGCGACCCGAACGCGGCGGCCAAGGGGCTTCTGGATCCGGACGTGACGCGCCTGGAGCAGAAAATCCGCGCCCTGGGGATCAACAACGACAGCGATATCGTTATCTACTCGAACCCCTTCGATAACTGGGGGGATGAGGGGCGGATGTTCTGGATGCTCCAGTACCTGGGCCTGACGCAGCTCAGAATCCTCGATGGGGGCTGGGTCAAGTGGGTGGCGGAGAAGCGCCGGTTCGAGCATATGAACGTGACCGTCAAGCCCGGCTCGTTCACCGCCACGCCGAAGTCCGAGCTGATCGTCCTGAAGGATGAACTGAAAAAGCTGGTGAAGCGGCCCCATCCCGAGACGATGATCGTCGACGCGCGCAGTCTGGAGGAGTATGCCGGCAAGGAAGTGCAAGGCATTCCAAGGCCGGGGCATATTCCCTCGGCCATCAGTGTGCCCTGGAACGGGTTCCTCAACCCTGACGCAACGGTCAAGGATGTGGAAAAACTCAAAGTCGTCCTGGCGGAGAAGGGGGTCCAGGAAGACCGCGAGGTGATCTGTTACTGCACCGGCGGTGTCCGGTCCGCCTGGCTGTATTTTGTGCTGAAGCTGGTCGGGTATGACAAGGTTCGGAATTATCCCGGGTCCTGGTGGGAATGGAGCCGGGACTTTGCCGCCCCGGTGGAGACGGACGTCAGGTTGCTGCACAAAATCATCAATACAGACGAGGCTAGGCCATCTTGACAGCCACGGCCCTCACTGGTATCGTCCCCTCAGAGTCGCGGGTCCGCAATCGTGAACTGGGGAATGAAGACGACGCAACGCATCCGGAGAAGGAGGGATAGAACGATGGGCAAGAAAGTAGTGCTGGGAGCGATGGTCCTTGGTTTCATGACGGTGCTCGTGAGCCTGCCGGCTCTTTCTTCCGTAGCGCTGGCCGACAAGGGGCATGCGGCCGAAGCCGTCGAGCACGCGAAAGAAGCCGTCGAGCACGGGAAACAGGGCCATGCGGATGCGCTGGTGAAGCATGCCGAGGGGGCGCTGAAGCATGCCGAGGCGGCGCAGAAGGAGAAGGCCAATCCCCACCTGGCGGAAGGCATCAAGCAATTGAAGGATGCTGTGGAGCACGGCAAGGCTGGCCATGCGGACGTCGCCACCAAGGCGGCGGAAAATGCGGTCCAGCACCTGTCCGAAGTCAAGTAATCCCGCTCCCAGAGTGTGAAAACGGGCAGGGAATTCCCTGCCCGTTTTTGTTTGAGGGCGTGACTCATGCGCGTGGGATATTTTCAATTCGATCCGGCCTTCGGCGATGTCAAACGCAATCTGGACCTTGTGACCGATCGGGTGTCCAAGGTCCAGTGCGATCTGCTGGTGCTGCCGGAGCTGTTCGCGAGCGGCTACCAGTTCGTGTCCAAGCAGGAAGTCGAAACATTGGCCGAGCCAATCCCCGACGGGCCGACCACGCAGCGTCTTCTGGAGATCGCTCGCAGGCAACGGTGCCATCTTGTGGCCGGCCTTCCTGAGCGGCACCAAGGGCGTTGCTATAACTCCGCCCTGCTTGCTGGGCCTGGCGGGGTCGTCGGTGTGTACCGCAAGACCCACCTGTTTTTTGAGGAGACGTTGTTCTTTGCGCCGGGCGATACGGGGTTCCAAGTGTGGGACATCGGCCAGGCGAAAGTCGGGGTCATGCTTTGTTTCGACTGGTTCTATCCGGAATCGGCGAGGGCGCTGGCCTTAAAAGGCGCGGAGATTCTCTGCCATCCCTCCAACCTGGTCCTGCCTCACTGCCCCGATGCCATGGTTACGCGATGTCTGGAAAATCGCCTCTTCAGCGTCACGGCCAACCGGATCGGCTCGGAGGAGCGGGGCGGGAAGGACCGGTTGACCTTTATCGGCAGCAGTGAAATCGTCACGCCGAAAGGGCACATTCTCCATCGGGCGGCTCGCGATCAGGAGGAACTCACGGTCCTTGAGATCGATCCGGCCGAAGCCCGCAACAAAACCCTCAATCGGTATAATGATCTCCTGCGTGACCGTCGGCCGAAACTCTACGAGTGAGGGCTCTCTCTTGAACAGAGCCCGTTCAACAGGTAGGATAAGGGCATGGCGACTCCCCTCGGTAAAGGCATTTTCCTGATCGCGGCCCCTTCGTTGCGGGATCCGAACTTCAGGCAGACCGTGGTGTTGCTGTGCGAGCATGGGCCGGAGGGGGCGCTCGGAGTGGTGGTCAACCGCCCGACCGGCGTGTCGGTGTCGGAAGCGCTGCCGCAAGTGCCGGTTCTCGAGGGGCAGCGTCACGTGCTCTTTTCCGGGGGCCCCGTCCAGCCCAATCACGTCTTGCTCTTGTATCGGATGACACAGGAGCCAGGCAATACCCACCATGTGTTCGACGGGGTCTATCTCGGCGGCGATGTGGGTGCGCTTGAACGGGTGCTGACCGAGCCGGCCGGGACCGACGCCTTTCGGGCCTACATGGGGTATTCAGGCTGGGGGCCGGGCCAGCTTGAAAGTGAAATGAAGACCGGATCCTGGATTACCCTGCCGGCCGATCCGACCGTCGTGTTTGAAAAAGAACCGGAGCGGGTCTGGCCGGATATTGTGCAGACGCTCGGCGGTCCCTACGCGGTCTATGCCGAGATGCCGGCCGATCCAGGCCTCAACTAAAGCATTACAAGCCCAGACTGAGCAGGGGACGCAAGAAGCGTCCTGTATGCGACTCGGCACATTGCGCCACCTGCTCTGGCCGACCCTCCACGACGATCCTACCTCCTGCCTCGCCTCCTTCGGGCCCCAGATCAATGATCCAATCCGCCGCTTTGATCACGTCCAGGTTATGCTCGACCAGCAGCACGGTGTTGCCTGCGTCCACCAGTTTGCCGATGACGGCCAGCAGCTTCTTGATGTCCTCCAAATGCAATCCCGTCGTCGGCTCGTCCATGATGTAGAGGGTCTGGCCGCCGGGACGTTCCGTGGACTGGGGCGAGGCGGCACGCGCCGGCCGGCTTTTCAGACCCGCCAATTCGGCCGCGATCTTGAGCCGCTGTGCCTCGCCGCCGGACAGGGTCGTGGCTGGCTGTCCGAGCCGGAGGTAGCCGAGTCCGATGCTGATCAGCAAGTGCAGCTTCTCGCCCAGTTTTCCTGCGCCGGACGGAGTGCCGGAGAAGAGCGACAAGGCCTCGCTCACCGTCAGGCCCAGGACCTCGTGGATGGTCTTGCCGCGCAGTCGGACGCTCAGTACTTCTGGCTTGAACCGGCGGCCTGCGCAGGCTTCGCAAGTCGCGTAGATATCCTCGAAAAAGTACATCTCCAGCTTCTCATACCCGTTTCCTTGGCAGCGTTCGCACCGGCCTCCGACTTGGTTGAATGAAAAATGGGATGTGGTTAATCCCTGCCGCCGCGCAGCCGGCTGGGCGGCGAAGAGGCGGCGAATGTCGTCAAAGGCTTTCAGATAGGTGATCGGGTTGGATCGCGGGGTTCGGCCGATCGGCTGCTGGTCGATCAGACGGACCCCGCGGAGGTGTTCCAAGCCTTTGATCGCGCGGAATCGGCCCATGGGCAGGGTTTCGGTCTGGAAGGCCCGCGCCACCGCGCGGTAGATGGTGTCCTCCACCAACGTGCTTTTCCCAGAGCCGGAGACCCCCGTTACGCAGACCAGCATGCCCAGCGGAATTCGGATCGTCAGGTCCTTCAGGTTGTGTTCGCTGGCGCCGGCCAGCATCAGCGCCTTCCCCGAACCCCGGCGTCGGACCCGCGGCAGCGCAATCCGGTCATCTCCCCGCAAGTATCGGGCGGTCAGGGCCAGCTCGTCTGTCAGAAATTCCTTCGCCGGCGCGGCGCAGATCACCTCGCCGCCCAGCGCGCCGGCCCGAGGCCCCAGCTCCACCACATGGTCGGCGGCCAGGATCATTTGCCGGTCATGTTCCACAACGACCACCGTGTTGCCGCTGTCGGCCAGGTCCCGGAGGATGGCCGCCAGGGTGGCGGTGTCCCGCGCATGGAGCCCGATAGTCGGCTCATCCAGCACGTACAAGGTGCCGACCAGGCGCGACCCCAGTTGATTGGCCAAAGCGATCCGCTGCGCTTCGCCGCCGGAGAGGGTGCGGGTTTGCCGTGCCAGGGTCAGGTAGCCGAGGCCGACACGCAGGAGGAAGCCCAGCTTCATCTGGAGTTGGCGCAAGAGGTCCTGGGCCACGCGGGTTTCAAATTCCGACAGGGCCAGTGTCTCAATCCACCCGACGATATCTTGAATCGTCAGATCCATGATCTCGTGGATGGCCCGCCCGGCCACCCGTATGTCTCTCGCTTCCGGTTTGAGCCGGCTTCCGACGCAGGCGGCACAGGGAACCGGGCTGCGATAGCGGCTGAGGAAGACCCGGACGTGGAGCTTGTACCGTTTCTGCTCCAGGTGCTCGAAGAACTGCGTGATCCCTTCGAACTTTTTTTCACCCTGCCACAGCAAGGCTCGTTCCTGCTCTAAGAGCTTGCCGTAGGGCGTGGTGAGACTGACCCCGCGTCGTTTCATGGCCAGCAGCATTTGTTTCTGCCACCAGTCGGTGCCGGGTTTGGTCCAGGGCTCGATGGCGCCGTCGGCCAGCGAGAGGTTTCGATCGGGCACGACCAGGGCTTCGTCGTATCGGAGGATGTTTCCGAAGCCCTTGCACTCGGGGCAGGCGCCCAAGGGATGGTTGAAGGAGAAGAGCAGCGGCCTGATCGGGGGAAAGCTGCGCCCGCAGCGCTGGCACTGGAGCCGTTCGCTGTAGATCTGCTGACCCTGGCCGATGACGTCCGCCCGGCACTGCCCGTCGCCTTCGCGAAAGGCTGTTTCAACCGCCTCGATCAGCCGACTTCGATTGTCCGTGCGAAGCACCAGCCGGTCGAGGACGATCTGAAGGTCGGCGCCTGGGATGCGGGGAATGGCTCCTCCCTCCTGCAGGTCAATCAGCTCGTCTCCTTGCTTCAGGCGGACGAAGCCGCGAGTGAGCAGGGATGCGGTGAATGTCCGGTCGTGACCAGGCCCGGGATCCTTGATGGGAAACAGGATCATCGCCCGGGCATCGGGGAATCGGGACAGCAGGTCATCCGCGACGGTGCCGGGATGGAATCCTTTTGCGACTTCCTTGCAGGTGGGGCAGACCGGACGGCCGACTTTGGCAAAGAGCAATCGCAGGAGATCGGCGATCTCTGTGGCTGTGGCCACGGTGGAGCGGGCGGTCCTGACCGGATTCTTTTGCTCGATGGCGATGGCCGGGCGGATGTTGACCAAACGGTCCACCTCGGGACGGTCCAGCCGTTCGAGAAACATCCGGGCGTAGGTCGAAAGCGATTCGACATAGCGCCACTGGCCTTCGGCGTAGAGCGTGTCGAAGGCCAGCGAGGACTTGCCGGAGCCGGACACTCCGGTGATGGCCGTCACCGCATTGTGCGGAATCCGCAAGCTGATGTTCTTGAGATTGTGCTGCCGGGCGCCCTCGACGATCAGGTCGCCGGACCACTGGGCCTTGGGCATAGGCGTATCATCCATTTACCGCAGCGCCAGTTTTGTCACGGCGATGAGGGCCATATAGAGCATCAGGGCGCCGACCCAGGCAAACCAAAAATTGATCCGGGGGAGGGCCACGATGAGCATGGTGACATAGGCGACCCAGGGAATCACGAACCAGAGCAGATGCCGGGCATAATTGGCGGCCGGATCGATGCCCCCGTTCAGGTAAATCAGGATGAGAGTCACTCCGGTGATGGCCGGGAACGTGCTGACGAAGGCGGCCAGGAACCCTCGCCCTTGCGCGCCAACATATGATGACAGGCTGACGATGGTGCCTCCCAGCACAAAGTACAGCATCGGCTTCAGCAACTCACTCATGCGTGTCTCCTTGCCTGCAAGATGCGGCTCTTTCCATTTTTTCTCTGATCGGCGGGCAGTGGAGGACGGGCTTGTCCTCACAAGTCTTGCCCTGCTTCATGCCCCTCGAACGCTTCCATGGCTTCTTTGATCAGGAGGTGCCCCTGGCCCGTGTAGCGGGGGGAGAAGTGAAAGACCACCACATGTCGGGCCCCGGCTTTTCTGGCCAAGAGACCCGCCTGCCTGGCGGTGAGATGATATCGTTCCCTGGCTTTCTCCGCGTCCGCATCGAGATACGGGGCTTCGCAATAGAAGATGTCGGCCCCTCTGGCCAGTTCCACGATCTTGGCTTCGTTCTGTTCATCGTAGCGGACATCCACGACATACGCCAGTTTCTGCCCTCGCGTAATTGTCAGGAATCGCTCCCGCAGGTCGCCCAGCCTGAACTCCCGTTCCTCGCGTCGGTGTTCGAAGTAGAGCGTCGCGGTGAAGCGAAAGTCGTCGGGCCGGCCTTGCCAGAGGTGCTGCTTCACCTCTTTAAGCCAGGCGCCGACCGGCAGGCCGGCTGCGCGGAGCTTTTCCTTGTTGACGTTGACGTGGAACTGTTCCTGGAGGGCGTAGCCAAGGGAAGGGATCCGATGGTTCAGGGCGATAGCCTTGACCGTAAACATCGGGTCTTCCAGCACGGAGAAGGGCATGGCAGGGTCCGATGGGCGGCAGGGTTGGGGTGGCATCGCGACGGGCTGAAACCCCTCGGCGGCTCGAAAGAGCGTGAGCCGCGTATCCTCGGGATGGAATTCTCGAACTTCGATTGTCAGCGGATAGCCGTCGACGAGGTTCCAGGTGTAGCCCCTGAGTTTGCCGGTGACATTGGCGATCAAGCCCGGCGGTCCGAAGAAGCGCAACGTTTTGCCGCGTCCCAGGGCCACTCGGAGGATCGAATCGAAGCCGATAAAGTGATCCATGTGGGTATGCGAAATGAACAGATCATTGGCCCGCAGGAGACGAGCGGGGCCCAGCGAGTCGTTCCGGCCGAGATCGAAGAGCAGCGCGCGGCTGGTCCATTTGATCTCGACATAGAGGCCCGGGTCGCCGAACGGGTCATTGACCAGGGAGCTGGAAAAGGAAGGGTTCATGGAAGAAGCCTACAAGTCAGAAAGTCTCTCAAGTTCGAAAGTCCAAGACGGCGTATCAAGTTTATCAAGCCCGGTGACTTTATGACTTTCGAACTTTCTGACTTGATAGACTCTATTCCAGGGCCGCCTTCAACACCGAATACATCACGATCACCTCGATGGCATGGGCGACGATGGTCGCATAGAGGTTTCGGAGCCGAACCCAGATGATACCCCAGACGAGCCCGTCCCAGACAGCGATCCAGTGCAAATGTTTGAAGGTGGCGACCATGAAGGGGTCGAAGGAAAAGGTCAGTGCGGAGATGCTGATGGCGAGTGCCGCTCCGGGAGCCTCTGACTGCTGAGGCCTCGTCGGGATGAAAGCCATGAGCCGGCCCAGGAGAAACCCGCGGAAGGTGAGCTCCACAAAGACGGCGATGAAGAAAATGAACCAGGGAAGCATGAGGAGGGTCGGGGCCTGGGCATGCGGCGTCTGGCGGAGAAAGGCGATGTCGCCGCCCAACAGGGGCACGAGGTAGAGGATGACCGACACGTTCAGCCCGCCTAAGAGCAACCCTGTGACGAGTCCCCAGCGGAGGCCTTGTCCGATTTGCCGCGGCGCGAGTCCCAGCCTCGAGCCGGGGTTCTGATTGTAGCCGGCCCAGATGATTAGCCCGAGATAGGCCAGGGTCTGGGGGAGAAACTGAACGACGGATTCAGCCTGGAGCCGGAGCGGGAGGGCATAATAGAGACCGGTGCTTAACACTGGAAGCAGCGCAAGCCAGGCAAACCGTTCCCCGGCTGTGTTCTGCAGATGGCTGATCGCCGGGTGTGAAGACAGTCCTGGCTGGATGGGCACCAGAGGCTACTGGATCTCGATTTTATAGCGTTCGAGCGTCGTGGCTTTGGTGCGGGCCAGGTTCGAGAGCGACTTGTTATAGTCCACGACCGCCCGCAGTTCGTTGCCACGGGCGGTGGCCAAGTCGCGCTGGAAGTCCAGCACGAACCGGGTGGTGCTGAGTCCGACGTTGAGCCGTTCCTGTTCAGCCTGGAGCTGTTTCTCGGCCATGATCCGCGCGGAACGGGTCGTTTCAATCCGTTTGAAATCGGTCTGCACGCGCCGCACCGCCTCTCGTACCCCGACGATCACCTGCTGCCGGACGCTCTGCAGGGAGAACTGGGCATTGCGGCCCTCGAGCTGTCGCTTGTTGAACTGGCTTACGGCCGAACGGTTGCCGAGGGGGTAGCTGAGCACGAGCCCGGCGCCATAGTTATAAAAGTCTCCGCCGAAATTCCTGCTGAACATGTCAGCGCCGTCTTTGCCCAAGCCGGCCAATCCCGAGGTGCCCTGAAAGGCCAGGTTGGGGAGGAGCTGATTCTTGGCGAATTTTGTGTTCAGCTCGGCGGTCTCAGTGTTCTTGCCAGCCTGCAGGACCTCCGGCCGCAACTTCAGCGCGACGTCGATGGCTTCCTCGAGACTGAGCGGCTCCAGAGCCTTGACCGGTTGGTCCAGAGGCACCAGATGGACGTCCTGGCGGAGTTCTTCCTCCTCAGGATTTAACAGCCGGCGCAGCTGGTCTTCCTGGTCCCGAATGGCCTTCTCCGCGATGATCACCTGCTCGACCCGGGCCGCCACCGCCGCTTCCGCTTGCAGCACATCCACGATGGCCATGACGCCGGCCTTGGCCTTGGCCCGGTTGCTCGCCAGCAATTCCTCCGCTGCCTTCAAGGCCGACTGGGCGACTTTGAGGTTTTCGTTCGTGAAGACCACTTCCCAATAGGTCTGCTCCACGGTCGCGATGACGGTCAGGACCCGGTCTTTGAAGACATGCTCCTCCACCTTCGCGTTGTTCTGGGCGACCGCAATGAAGGTCTTGTTGATATCCACGCCGAAGTTCTTCAGCAAAGGCTGGGTGAGCGTGAAGGCAAGACCGGAAGTATAGCCGGGGTTGAACAAAAACCCGGTATTGCCGGCCACGAAAGTCCGCTGCGGGCTGAAATTGATATCGTAGTTCGCGCCCGTCAAAAGGTTTTGCGTCATGTCGAAGGTGACAGTGGATTGGTTCTGGTCGAAGGTTTGGATCTTCGACAAGTCCGCCGTACCGGAGAAGCCGAAGACCGGCCGGTTCAGTGGCTGGACTTGGCGGTTGTACTGGCCGTTGGCGCTGACCGTGGGGTCGAACTTGGCCTGCTCGGCGATAATGTCGGTGAGCCGGCTTTCCTTGGTCTGGCGGCTGATGCTGATGTCCAGGTTGCGTTGGAGTGCCTGTAGGACGGCGTCCACCAGCGAGATCGCTTCCTTCCGGGGATCCGTCGGCTTGGCCGGGGGTGTTTCGGCCCATGAGCCTGTGAGGCCGACCCCTAAGCAGAGGGCAAGGACGGCGGCGCAGCTTCGCCACTGTTTCGCTACCTGGTCGTTGCGGAACCGGGGCATGAAATTCCCCTTGCTTGAATCACCAAAATGCGCCCATAATATAACGTCGGACGGTCGCTTCTGTCACGGAGAATCTTGGTACGGACAATGGCAAGAAACCTCCTGGTCTTGGCTCTTTTCCTGTTGGCTGGGGAACATTTGACGGTCGAGCCGGTTTTGGCCCAAAGCGTGTCCGGCGTCCGCGGCATGACCGGGGGAGTTGGCGCTCTGTTCAATCTGACCGGTCCCGCCAATCTGTATGTGGATACCGCGGGGATTCAAGGGTACATCTACACGCCTGGTGCGAACTTTGAATCCTATAGCTACCGCGTTCCCGGAGGCCAAGCCTGGAGCGGGGCGCAGATGACCCTCGGTCCCCAGTTGAGTGTCGGCCTGATCGCCGGTTCTAACCAAAGCGGTTCGCCGGTCGTGTTCCCGCCTTTGCCTCGTCAGTTGACGCATGCGCCTCCGATTCAATCGACCCTCTTGAACGATAACCCCGACGAGATCCCCTAAACCCAGTCGCACGGCACCAGTAAAAAGTTACAAGTTTCGGTAGGCTGGTGTGCGCATGTGCCCTTTGGGGTCTCGCAGCTACGGTGTATTTGCGAGCTGCCAGGCCAGGACGAACAGGTACCGGGCGGCTCTCTCCAGAATCTCCGTTTTCACCGTGTCGGCCGTATCCGACGGCTGGTGAAAATGAGGGTGAGGCCCGGCACTGACGATGGTGGCTGTGGGGGTGCCTGCTTCCTTGAACGGGACGTGATCGCCTCCGGGAAAGAAGCCGTACAAGTCCAGCAGCTCCGCGACGCCGGCCACCTTGCCCGCTTCTGTCGCCTCTTCTTTTGAAAGCCCCGTCAGCCCCACCGTCAACCGTCCGTTGCCGATTCCCGCGTGGTCCACATTCAGCATGGCGACCGTCTGATTCAGCGGCAGGGGAGGCTTGCCTACGTATAGGCGGGAACCGAAGAGGCCCTGCTCCTCGCCGCTGAATGAGACGAACACGATTGTCCGTTTGTGCGCGAGGCCGGATTTGGCGAAAGTCTTGGCTACTTCGAGCAACACCGCGGTTCCGGAGGCATTATCGTCGGCGCCGGGAAACAAGAGGCCGGCTTGGCGGCCGAAGTGATCACGGTGCGCGCCGATCACCAGGGCCCGTTCTCTCAGGGCCGGATCTTGCCCGGGGATCATTCCCAATACATTGACCAATGTACCTGATTCTTGCCGACTGTCCCAGGCAAGATGGAGAATGACGTTGGTGGGGGCAGATTGAGGCTTGCGTTGCTGGTTCAACCGTTCTTGTACCTCGCGGAGCGATTGGCCATCAACGGCCAGAAGTTGCTCCGCCAGTTCCGTGCTGATCCAGGCGCCGGGAAGCAGGCGATTGTCGCTTGCCTGGCTGTAGAGGGCGGTCGGTGCCCTGCCGATCCCTCGACGTGTTTCATAGGCCGACGTGATTGGCCCGGTGGCGGTCAGGAAGGCGATCGCGCCGCGCTTCCGCGCCGTTCGCTCCTTGTCTGCATGGGTGACCGGCGTTGAATAGCCCTCCGGTTTTCCCCGCAGGAAGAGCACGACGCGATCGCGCACATCCAGACCTGCATATTCGTCGAACTCGTGGGCGGGATCGGAGATGCCGTACCCGACAAAAATCAGTGGTGCGCTGGCGCCAGCCGAAGGAGAGTCCAGGATCGGCAGAAAGTCAGGCCCTAACCGGGCCGGCGTCGTCACGGCCGGCGTCGTCCATTCCATTATGGCCGGGGCTTGTATAGAGCTGCCCGTGAAGGCTTCCGACTGAGCCCACAGCGGACCGCGTGCGTTGCCGGGCAACGGCCGGCCGCCGCACGGGAACAAGCCCAGTGACTCGAATCGCTCGACTATGAACCTCGCGGAACGCACGTCGTCGGCTGTGCCGGTCTGCCGGCCGTTGAATGCTGGGCTACTCAGGCGCGCGACATCTTCCATCATTCTGGGCCCTGAGATCGCGCCCAACGCCGCAGCGAGTCCATCCGGGGCCATGCGTAGGTCGGGAGCCGCCGAGGCAACCGTAGCGAGCAGGAGTAAGCAGCCGGACAAGGCCAGGATATGACGCATGCAGTTCCTCATTGTCTGGGGTAAGAGAGCAGGGTAACATGGGAACGGACGGTCGAAAAGTCTAAAAGTCTGAGTCTGAAGGTCACGAGGGTTCAGAGTTGGGTCGAATCGAAGAAACTGCTATAATGCAAAAGTTCTTAGCATGGGCATAATAAACGTGCGGCCTGTGAATACAAACAAGAGTCAGAGCGATGAGCGACGACGGATTGTTTCCCAAACCTTACCAAGAATTTCTTAAGCAGCGTGAGGAGGTGAAGGGCTATGAGTTTCAACATGCCCCAGCCGGCAGCGCGCCGCCGCCGGTGGTCACCTTTCGGTCGAAGCTGCGCTGGTGGACCTGGGACCGTTGGCGGCGGATGAAAACGATTCGCCAGGAACGGGATAAGTTCCAGCAGGAGATCGTGCAGATGCGGAGGGGGTTGTCGCCCCGTGAACGTTGACAAAACATCCCTGGTTGCCATACGCCCAATAACGTCCTTCCCAAGTTTCACAACCGAGCAACCATAGGAGACGAACATGCCTGAGACGCCGAAGCCCGAGCCGAAGCAAATCCAAGTGACTGTGGAACTAACATCGGGGGAGCCGCCGGACCAGCCAGTGTTGGCCAACTACGCCACAGTCAATATCACGCAAGGTCTGGCCTACCTAGATTTCGGCTTCATCGAGCCGGCTGCCCTGGCGCTGGTGGCGCAGGCTGCGCAGCAGGGCAAGCCGCTGCCCAAGACGCTTCGGGGGAGGCGAGCGGTGCGAGTGGCCGTCGGGTTGGATGTTTTGCAGCGGCTCCAGCAGCAATTAACCCAGACCATGGCTGGCCTCCGCAGCCAGAAACCCGCCAAGTCATAATCCACCCCAACTCCCACGTACCGCCTGTTTGTGCCCATGCATGAATGCGGAGCTGCGCGCGATCACCCATGGTTAATAGTTGCATGGATGCACGCATCAACAATTGACGGGTTGCCTGCAGCGATATCGCTGGAGCGATGGTGACTCTGGCTTCGATCAGAACGGTCGACGGGATGGCGGTAACAGGCCTGCCGGGATGGAAAAACTCAACGCAGGCTGGTCGCGGCAAACTCATGACTCTCTTTTTTGTCCTGTAAGCTGACGCTAGCGGCTCTTCATATTCTTCTGCCGATTTCGTTGTCCCTTGTCATATTTCACCCTTTGCCATATCTCAAAAAGATATGGCTGAGACAGGGTTGTGTCGCGCGGCTGTCTCAACGTCACAGATTAAGGCGGACGAGCTAGCGAACATTTATCCGATCACATTGAATTTTAATATTATTTTAGAATTAATCACTATGGCACACACATTGTATGTGTGTTATTTATAATGGCTGTAAATCACTTGATGACCTAAAGAAATCGTTTGACCGGAGAATGGGTAGAGCATTATTATGGGGGCTAGTACTATCAGCCTTTGGAAGTAGTCCCCTCATGGGTATGACTATGGCAGGTCTATCAAGCTCTGTAGCTGGTCCTTGCGCACGAATCCGTCTGTCAAGCGCAGGAATTTAGGGGGAGTAGCGTGGCAATCATCAACGGCACCTCCGGCGACGACATTCTGGTCGGTACTCCGGGGGACGACCAGATCGACGGCCTAGGCGGTAACGATACGGTCTCCTATGCCGCCGCGACGGGCGGGGTCACTGTCAGCTTGGTGGCAGGGACGGCTACGGGCGCCGATGGCAACGATACCCTCTCCAGCATCGAGAATGTGACTGGGTCGGCCTTCGACGACTCGCTCACCGGCGATGCTGGCGCCAATGTGCTGGACGGCGGCGCGGGCAGTGACGACATGCGGGGCGGGGGCGGGACGGATACGCTGCTCGGCGGGGACGGCAACGACAACCTGACCGGTGATGCCGGTAATGACGTGTTGGACGGTGGGACTGGTGATGACGTCCTGCGGGGCGGGGAGGGGGCCGATACGCTGCTCGGCGGCGACGGCAACGACACGCTCTACTTTGATGCACAGGACACGGTTGTGTCAGGCGGGGCCGGAACGGATGTGGCCCTCGTCGAGGGGGCGGCCGGTGTGACATTGGATGTCGGGGCCGCGCAGCTCGAAACCGTCTTCGGCGGGGCGGGGGATGATGTCTTTACCAACAGTGGGAGCGAGCCGACGACGGTGCTCGGCGGCGGGGGCAACGATAGGTTGACCGGCGGCAGCGGCGACGATAGTTTGCAGGGCGGGGATGGCAATGACGTGTTGGTCGGCGGGGACGGCAACGATTTTCTGGATGGCGGGGCCGGGGCCGACAGCTTGTCGGGCGGGGCCGGAGACGATACGTTCTATGTAGATGGGAATGATCTGCATATTGATGGTGGCGCCGGGTATGACACGCTCTACGTCCAGGGCTCGGCTGGAGTCACGCTGGATGTGGGACAGGCGAGTATCGAGGGGGCGATCGGCGGGGACGGCAACGACACCTTCACAACGAGCGGGGCGGACTCTGTGGCTCTGTTCGGGGGGGGAGGGGATGATGTCCTCGTTGGGGGGAGCGGCGATGATCTCCTGTCTGGCGATGCCGGCAATGACGTGCTGGTCGGCGGGGCGGGAAGCGACACGGCCTACTACTACTATGCGGCCGGCAGCGAAACGGTTGATCTCAATGCCGGGACGGCGACTGGGGGGGATGGGAATGACTCGCTGTCCGGTATCGAAAACGTAGTCGGTTCGGCCTTTGACGATATCCTTATCGGTGATGCGGGCGACAATGTGCTGGAAGGCAGTACAGGGAATGACACGCTGATCGGCGGAGCGGGGAGCGATACTGCCTCCTATGTCGAGGCGGCCGGCGGGGTCGTGGTGGATCTGAATACTGGCACGGCCACCGGGGCCGACGGGAACGATACGCTGACTGGCATCGAGAACGTGATTGGCTCGGCCTTCGACGATATCCTCATCGGAGATCTGGGCAATAACATATTGGAGGGCGGAGGCGGCGACGACACGATCATTGGGGGGGGCGGCACCGATACGGCCTCCTATGCCGGGGCGGTCGGCGGGGTCATGGTAGATCTGAATACCGGCACGGCCACCGGGGCCGACGGGAACGATACGCTGTCCGGTATCGCGAATGTCATTGGCTCGGCCTTCGACGACACTCTCACGGGCGACGCGAGCGACAATGTGCTGGAGGGCGGAGGCGGCGACGATACGATCGTTGGGGGAGGCGGCACCGATACGGCCTCCTATGCCGGGGCGACCGGCGGGGTCACGGTAGATCTGAATACCGGCACGGCCACCGGGGCCGACGGGAACGATACGTTGTCCGGTATCGCGAATGTCACTGGCTCGGCCTTTGCCGACACGCTGGCCGGCGATGCAGGGGCAAATGTCTTGGACGGTGGCGAGGGAGAAGATACGGTTTCCTATGCCGGCGCCGCAGGTAGCGTGACGGTGGATTTGAATAGCGGAGCCACTAGCGGGGCTGGTGGGGTCGACACGCTGCTCAATACGGAAAACGCAACCGGCTCGGCCTTCGACGACATCCTCATCGGCAATGCGGGTTCAAACGTGTTGGAGGGCGGGGGCGGCAACGACATCCTGGACGGAGGAGCAGGCATTGACACTGCCTCTTATGCCGGGGCGTCCAGCGGCGTTTCTGTTGATCTCAATACCGGGGTCGCGACTGGTGGAGACGGAACCGACTCACTTTCCAACTTCGAAAATATCACCGGCTCAGCCTTTGCCGACACCCTTACGGGCGACGCGAGTGATAATGTGTTGGAGGGCGGCGGCGGCGACGATACGATCGTTGGGGGAGCCGGCGTCGATACGGCGTCCTATACCGGGGCGACGGGCTCCGTCACGGCGAGCTTGGACACCAACACGGCCACCGGGGCGGACGGGTCCGATACCCTCTCTGGCATTGAGAACCTCACCGGCTCGGCCTTCGACGACTTGCTTTCCGGTGATGCGGGCGACAACGTGCTGGACGGCAGGGCGGGGAACGACACCCTGGACGGCGGGGCGGGCAACGATACGTTGTTGGGCGGGGAGGGTAACGATACCCTCGTTGGTGGGTTTGGCGACGACACCTTGATCGGGGGTGCGGGTACCGACACGGCTTCCTATGCGGGGGCGACGGGCGCGGTCACGGTGAACTTAACTACAGGTACGGCTTCCGGGGCGGATGGCAACGATACGCTGTCCGGGGTCGAGAACGTGACCGGCTCGGCCTTTGACGATGTCCTCGTCGGTGACGCTACCGACAACATGCTGGACGGCGGCAGTGGTAACGACAATCTTCAGGGCGGCCTCGGTAGCGATCTGCTGACGGGGGGCTTGGGCAACGACAATCTGGATGGCGAGGATGGGAACGACACGCTGAGCGGCGGGGCCGGCGACGATGTGCTGGCGGGCGGGGCCGGGGCTGACAGCTTGTCGGGCGGGGACGGCAACGATACCCTCTTTATTGATGCGTCGGATGTGCTGGTGGACGGCGGGGCGGGCACGGATATCGTCAATGTCGTGGGGACGGCCGGCGTCACGCTTGACATGGGGCTGGCCAATGTCGAGGTGGCCACCGGCGGAGCGGGCAACGACGTCTTCACCAGCAGTGGGGCTGGGACCATCATCGTGCGTGCCGGGAGTGGCGACGATCTGCTGACGGGGGGCTTGGGCAACGACAATCTGGATGGCGAGGATGGGAACGACACGCTGAGCGGCGGGGCCGGCGACGATGTGCTGGACGGCGGGGCCGGGGCCGACAGCTTGTCGGGCGGGGACGGCAACGACACTCTCTACTGGGGATTGGGAGACGATACACTGCTCGGTGGTATCGGGACGGACACGGTTCTCTATGGCGGCACCTCCGGCGCCGTGACGGTAGACTTGAACGCTGGGAGTGCGACCGGTGTGGCCGGCACCGCCACGCTGTCCGGCATCGAGAATGCCACCGGCACGGGCTTCAACGATCAGCTTACCGGCGATGCCGGTGCCAATGTTCTCAACGGGGCCGGTGGTGACGATGTGGTGGACGGCGGGGCGGGCGATGACACGCTCATCGGCGGCCAGGGCAATGATACGTTGATCGGCGGGACGGGAAGCGATACGGCTCTGTATTCCGGCGTGGCGGGCGTCGGGGTGACGGTCAATCTGAGCACGGGTACGGCGAGCGGGTCGGAGGGAATCGATCAGCTCTCCGATATTGAGAACGTGACCGGTTCTAACTTCGACGACACCCTGACCGGCGATGCGGGCAACAACATACTTGACGGTCGATCGGGCGACGATACGCTGACTGGCGGCCAGGGCGACGATACGCTGATCGGCGGGGCTGGGATTGACACAGCCTCTTACGCCGGGGCAGCGGGCGGTGTGACCGTAGATCTGAATGCCGGGACAGCCACGGGGGCCGATGGCACCGACACGCTTAGCACCATTGAAAATGTCGCCGGTTCTAACTTTGACGACAGTCTGACCGGCGATGGGGGCGACAATGTCCTCGATGGCGGGGCGGGCAATGATACCTTGGCCGGTGGCTTGGGCAACGACACCTTGATCGGGGGCCTGGGCACCGACACAGCCTCCTATGCGGGGGCAGCAGGCTCCGTCACGGCCAATCTGAGCACGGGCACGGCCACGGGTGCGGAGGGCAATGATACGCTCTCGGGCATCGAGAACCTCATCGGCTCAGCCTTTGATGACTCGCTTACGGGTGACGCTGGAAACAATGTTCTCACCGGCGGTCTGGGCAACGACACCTTGATCGGGGGCCTGGGCACCGACACAGCCTCCTATGCGGGGGCAGCAGGCTCCGTCACGGTGAACCTCTCGGCCGGGACCGCCACGGGCGCGGACGGG
>SCVN01000021.1 GCA_004296885.1 Nitrospirota bacterium
TCGATGACCGGCTGGAGCGCCGTCAGCGCGAGGGCCTTATCGGCCACCGCCACCGCCGCGACCGTCCCGGCCGAGACCTTCAAGAACTGTCTGCGTGATAAAAACATCGAAAACACCTCCTAAGTTGAACGCTGGTAACCCAGCACAAAAGACCGGACTACAGAACCACTGCTTTCGATCACCCCCCTCCTCGTTGGATTTGCGCCATCGGCCCGACCAGAGTCCTGGAAACTTCCCCGACTTTCATGCATAAATGGCCGTTGGACGCATTGATGATGACCACATGGCCCACAAAGAGAAGCAATATTGGCACCAAAATGCCATAAAATTTCATACGCATAAAAAAACATAAACAATTGATAGTTAAATGAATTTAATGTTTGCTTTTCAGGCGACTTTGCGAAAAACTGGCGTAGTTGAGTAGCAATAGTAGCGCCGGAAGGATAATAAGATGAAATTGTGATAATAATATTAAATAATTCAACATCTTATATTTATATTTCTTGGCGATACCGTTTGGTAACGAAACGGTGCAATGTTACATGCTCTTTGGGGTGCGGACCTCAGCCGAAACCGGCTTTGCCGATCAGGGTGAAGTACTTATTTATGTCGGGGGAAGCTCAGCCTGGTATACCGAGTTCGGCTTGACAGTGGGACAACCGATGAGTAGAATCGGTTCCTTCTGCGGGTCGTGAGAGCGGGAATAGCTCAGTGGTAGAGCATCGCCTTGCCAAGGCGAGGGTCGCGGGTTCAAATCCCGTTTCCCGCTCCAACTTTTCCACTACTTACAATCAGGCCCCTTTCGATCGGTGCCCGATTGTGACTAAATTGTGACTGACGCTCGGTCGTCAGTCGGTCCAACACCGCCACTCCATCCCGCAAACTCTCCGGCGAATGATGCGCGTAGCGTTGCGTCATCACCGGAGATTTATGGCCGAGGAGCCGCTGGACTTTGTACAAATCCACGCCGGCATGGACCAGGCGAGTTGCGAAGGTGTGCCGCAGGTCATGAAAGGTCAGATTCTCAACCCCGGACTTTTCTAACGCCACGTAGAAGCCGCGCGTCAGATTCCGCTCGTCTCTCATCGTGTCGCTGGAGGTCGTGAATACCAAGTCCTGAGATTTGACCCTTCGGCTCTGTTTCTCCACCAACAATTCAAAGACCCGCCCGTTCAGTGGAATGGTCCGGTGCTCCTTGTTCTTGCTCTTCATGACCACGAGGACCCCGCGAGCGAGATCCACGTCCTGCCATTTGAGCCCGAGGATTTCTCCCCGCCGCATCCCGGTATTGAGCGCGAAGGTGATCAGCTCCTGCAACCAGGAGGGCGAGGCACTGAGCAGGCGCCCCTCTTCGTCGGCAGTGAGCCACCGATCGCGCGCATTATGGACCGGCTCCAGGGAGACTCGGTGCATCGGATTTTCCCGGCACCATTCCCATTCCCGAATGGCCACATTGAACAGATGGCGCACCATCCCCAGTTCTTTGTTGATCGTGGCCGGTGCTGCACCGTCCGCCCGTCGTTTCACCTTGTACTCACCCAGCAGTTTGGAACCGACCTGATAGACCAGTTTGTCTCCGAAGCATGGCAGCAAGTGATCGGCGCATTGCCGGTCTCTGAGAGTGCTTCCCGGCGCCTTTGTCACTGAGACCTCCTGCAAATACCGCTGAACCATTTCGCCGAAGGTCCGCTGCTTTTCTTCCCTGGTCTCGAAGAACCGCCCCTCGATAATCTGGACTTGCAGTTTCGCTAGGATGGCTTGCGCCAACCGTCGATCTGCCGTCCCTGTGGAGCGTCTGACGCGCCCACCGTCATAGATAATCGTCATCCACCAGACCTTTCCTCGTCTATACAGCCCCATCTCGGACCTCCTTTCCGATGGAGCCTGATATCGGCCTGGTTTCCCCAGGACCAGTATAGACTTGGCGCTTCGCCCTCGCAATGAGAACGTCGATGTCCGCAAGGTCTTTTTTCTCAAACTGCATCTGTCCAAATGGAGGCAGAGGTTTGTTCAGCGACCCAAGCCACTGCTCGATGTCCTCGCTCCGAAATCGAATCAGCCTGTGCAACTTGACGAAGGGGATTTTCCTCTGTGCCACCCAGGCGTAAAGCGTTGACGGAGTCACCTGCAACTGCTTTGAAAGGTCCTTAATTGTCAGAAGCATGAGAACCGTTTCCCTCTGACAAAACGGGGGGGAAGTCTTCGCCATCCCCCCGCTCCCCCCTACAATGCGCCCGCGTGTCCGCCGGCGTTGGAGCTGAAGTCCCAGCGGTTGCGGGACGAGGCTGAAGAGCAGCGGCCCACGCCTTCCCGGTTCCCTCCCTCCAGGCCCCTCCCGTTCAGTCCTGGGCGCTGCGAGAGCCTCGCCCGATTGACCCTTCACGCCCACACCCCCTGAGTTTGTGCGGGGTGGGGCGAAAAATGTTTTTTTGTGAGGGGAGGGTGTCATGTCTAAGCCGGTGTCGGTGAGCCAATCGTTACCTGTTGCCACGCCCTACCGTGTGCCCAAGTACCGGATCAGCCTAGTCCGTGAACCAGGCTATTCCGCCCCCTCCCGTGTGCTCTCCGACTCCCGCAGTGCCGCCACCGCTCTGCGCCCCTTGTTCGACGGCTTGGACCGGGAACAATTCGCCGTCTGTTGCCTGGATGCCAAGCACGCCATTATCGGCGTCAACATCGTCTCCACCGGCTCGCTCACCATCACCGTGGTTCACCCTCGTGAAGCTTTCAAAGCGGCCATTTTGATGAACGCCTGTGCTTTCATCTGCGTTCACAACCACCCCTCCGGCGATCCCACCCCGAGCCCCGAGGATCGTGTCCTGACCAAACGCTTCCGGGATGCCGGTGAGCTGCTCGGGATCACGCTCTTGGACCATCTGATCCTCGGCGAGGAGCAGGTCTACAGCTTCGCCGATCAAGGCTGGCCGGTGTAACCGATGACGGCCAAGACACTCATAACCACCGAAAGGAGTTCGAGTATGTCTCTGACGACTGTTCATCATTCCGCTCCCACGCCCCACACCTGCAGCGACTGCGGCCAACCGGCCGGTTCGCTGACTCCCGTCTTCGATCCCAGCACCAGGGCCGAGCTGGCTCTGTGCCCGTCTTGCATGATGGCCTTTGCCCATCGCCAACGCTTCCATCAGGGTTGCTGCGACTAGCGGCCTCTCAAAGCCGGGGAGGGGCCACCCTCTCCGGCTCTCCTTCTCAGTTCAACAGCCGCATGATCCACTTGACCCCGGCGGCGACGATGGCCAGGCCGATGGCCGCGGCGCCCCAGGCAATCAAGTCGGCTTGCAAGGTTTGCCCAATCGTATGAATGGCGGTGGCGGTCATGGTGTGGTCTCCTTGGTTGGCGAAAGGACGGACGAGGGGCGCGCTCCCCCGCCCATCCCCTCCGCCCTTAGCGCACCAGCCCTCTGACGCGCCTAAAGGCGTAGATGGCCAGGGCCACGCCGATCAAGGCCGTAGCCCAGAGCAGGATGTCCGACTTGACCGTGGCCACGTCGGACGACACCGGAAAGATCGGCGTCGCCTGCGCCCAGGTCAACGCCGGCACCACCAGCGCCACCGCGAGGCTCAGCACGACCGCCCGGACGGAGTGAACAAGCCGTCTCATACGGCACCTCCTTGTGATGGTGGACCCGCCCACCCGCGCCCCTGGATGCTCCCAGGGGAGAGACCCCTCAGGAATGAGGGGCGATCAGTTTCGTAATCAGGCCCACGGCGTAGCCGAGGAGCCAGAAGATGGCGGTGTAGTACGCCAGGGCGTTAATGGCCGTTTGATTCATAGTGGATGCCCTCTCCCACGAGCCGCGCCAGCGGCCCGTCCCGGAATTCCTTGACGAAGATCCCGTACCGGCCGGTGATCTGCGAGGCGGTCAGGATCGATCCGTCCTCCAACAGATAGCGCGGCATTCGTTCTTCGGCCGATCCCTCCTCGACGACCAGGACCCCTTGAATCCGAATCCCCGGCGCAGCGGGCTCGGGCTCTCCAGGGCTCTCAACGACTGGAGGGGGCGAAAGGGGTAGGGGAGCCGGGTTGCCGGGCAGGGGCTTCGGCTTGGAGGTGGCAACGGTGGGTGCGTGCGCATTCGCGGTCGTCTCCAGGCTGGTCCAGGGTTTCCACAAGACCAGCGCGACCGCGAAGAGGCCGGCCACGAGTCCCGCGGCGACCTTGGCGCTCTTCCAGACCGTATGCGCCCGCTTCTCTTCCCGGATCGCCGCCGCCGCATAGCTGGAATAGTAGGCGTAGACCTCCGGCGAGTATTTGAAGGTGAAGGTGCGGATGATCTCCTGATCTTCCGGGTTCCCCCGCACCTTGGCTTGCGAATGGCGCTGCAGGCCGACCAGGGCCAGCTTGCGGAACTTGACCGTGGCCTCGACCAGCCGCGTCACACCGCAACTCATTTGCTTGTAGTCCTGGCAGCAGACCAGCACATCCACGCCATAGTGTCTGTGGGTCTCCAACCAGCGCAGGAGGGACTTGTCCACCCGTTCCAAGGCCCGAAAGACGGTCTGGGCCTCGTCGATCATGACGAGGGACTGCGGTTCCACGCTCCGGTGCATCGCCAGGACATCCATCGGATCGCCCCAGACCGTGATTTGTTGCTGCAGGTCGGCCAGGGGGATGCCGGTAAAGAGGGCCAGCCGGTCCAGATAGATGCCGTCCACGTAGAGGTAGATGCGCCGGCCTTTGCGGACAGCGGGGAGCAGTTTCTCGGCCACGGCGTAGTAGCTCTTGCCGGAGCCTGGAACGCCCTCATAGAGTTCGATCATTTCGGTCTCCTGGTGTGATCCCACAGCTCCAGCATCAGGAGGAGACAGCCCAGGATGAACAATGATTGAAGAAACCGAGGCAGCAGCATTTAGATCCCCGTGTCCTGCAGCATCCGCTCGATCTGATCCACCACAACCCGGAGGCGCGGGGCCACCATGACCTGGAAGCGCCTGACTAACTCACGCAGAGCCTCATCATGGCCGTCCCGTCCTAATTCCCAGAGCATGACGACTTCCAAGGCGTCGTGCGGGTCGAGCCCCTGCTGTTCGTGATGCGCCGCCCACATGGCCCAGATGCGTGGATTCCTCATGATCCCCACCTCACAAACGGAATGGTTTGAAGGGTGAACCGCGTCACCATCGCTCCGGCGATGATGGCCAGGGCCTGCGACATGCCCGTGGCCCCCAGGACCCAGGCATATTGGTCCGGGATCACCGGCACCGTGAGGCCGGCGCTCCCCAAGCCCGCGATCGTGCTATCGGCGACACTGAGCAACGAATCCCAGGCCCAGAGGTACAGGTCCTGGAGCGAGAAGAAGAAATCCTGGAGCCAGCAATAGATGAGATTGAGAATGCCTGCCGCTGCGTCCATCGGTGTTACCTCCCGACAAAGATGATGCGATAGGCCGCGAGAGACGCCACGGCGATCACGAGCGTCCGCAGCGCCGTGAAGGCCCAGGCCCATTGGTTGAAGTCCACATGCTGGGTGCCGAACATCGAACTGGGGAGGTCGATCACGGGCAACGTCGTGGGCCAAGTCAGGTTCTTCAAGAGATTCACGGCTCCGATCAGACCTGACGAATTCCAGAGGGCCTGATGCTGAGCCAGGACCGTCCCCATCGTGCGCTGTTCATGGCCGGCGGCTGCTGCGCAGGAGCTGGTCGCCGTCGTGGTCTTGGTCTCGGTCTTGGACCCGTCCGGGTTCGTGACCGTCGTCGTCGTGGTCTGGCTCTGCTGCGTCGTGGGGGAGGTCGTCTGGGTGCCGGACGGAGACGGGACGTTCTGAGCCACCACGATATCGGTCGGCGCCACTTGCGAGGCGGGCTTGACCGAGGTCTGCATCTGGGTGGCTCCGGAGGGTCCCGGCGCCACCGCGACCGTCTGCACTTGCGCGGCTGTATCCGGCGTAGCGCCTAAACCCAGCGGCTTGCTGTTGCTCGGGATCGAGTCGGGACTGCTGGCCGGCAAGCTATTGAGATAGTTTGTGGCGTCCTGTTTCGTCGGCGCCGAGCTGGTCTGCGTCGAAGGCGTGACCCCACCGGACGGCACACAGACATACACGTTGACCGGCGTCCCATCGGGCAGTTGCGCCACCACCGGCCCCGAGCGTGACGACGCCGGGTTCAGATTCGGGACCGCGTTGGCCGGAAACGGTCCGACCACATATGCGTAGCCGTACCCGCAGAGACCATCGAAAAAACTGCCGCTGGTCTGCACCGTGGCCCAATGGTTCATATTGGCATTCGACAACCCAGGCCCGACGGTAACAGGGCTGCCACTCCCGGATGTGATGGACCACAAGGCTTGACCCAGGTGCGGCGTGATGGTCTGGGCAAGAGATTGCATCTTGGCATCCGAGTAGAAGGTCTGGTAGAGCGCGACCCCGGCCATGACGCCCAGGGCAGCCCAGCCCACCGGGCCGGCCACGGCGCGGATGGCGATGGAGGCCGGCGACGCGGCCGAGGCCGCTTCCGCCACGGCGCTGACCACCGCCGGTTTCGTGGCGGCTTGATAGGCGATCCATTCGGCCTGGGCCACGACGCGGGCATAGGCGGCAGGGGAGACGAGGGACAAGGCCTCCTTCGGCCAGATACAGAACATGACCAGCAGGAGCCAGGTCAGGCCGAGGTAGGAGGTCAATGCGAGTGCGGCACGAATCATAGTTTCCCTGCCAACAAACCGGACAAAAAAGCCAGGAGGAGTACCACGGTCACGACGAATGCTGGGTCCATCTGGCCCTCCTTCTGATCTTCCCCACTGGCGAGGCCCCACCATCGGGGCCCCGCCGCCCGCACGCCTTACCGCACCGGTTCAACCGCCATGAGGTCAAAGAAGGTCATCCCCAGCTTCGGCACCGGCCGGACTTCCACCGTGACCTTGACCGGCTTCTGCTTGAGCGCCTGGCAGGTCTGGAGCAAGCCGGCCGAGCCTTCCGGGATGTTCAACTTCATCGCCCCCGGCTCCTGGCCTTCCAGGTAGACCTCCACGCTTCGGTAGAGCTTCTCCTTGCCCTTCCGTTCGCTCGTCCCCAACAACAGCCCTTCCCCATACAGCTTCACGGAACACCTCCTCGGTGAGCGCGCACATGGTCGCCACTTGTGAGCCGCACATGTCGCGGGCGACCACAACGACATGGTCGGAACAGGTCCAGACCGACGCCAAACATTGCAAACAGACCACTAAGACGGCTTCTTCTGCTCCGCAGCGCACACAGCCCCCGGTGAAGCCGTCGGGCCAGGGCAGGGGCACAACACATCTGGTTCGCATGGCTACCCTCCCGGCTCCGGCCCAGGCCGGCCGTGCCGGAGGACCCATTCCAGCCCGGCTTCCGTCAGCCACGTGGTCCCGCCGCAGGTGGTGCACACCGGCTGTTCCTGATCGTCCCCCGCTTCCCCTTCCACGCCCCGGAGGATGCCGTAGGAGCGGATACGCCGTTTGCCTTCCAGGTACTCGTACAGTTCCACGACGCGCGACCCCGGCAGCTTCTTGAGATCCGACATGTACTTGATGACTTCGGCCACCGCCGCCCGAGCTCCGCCGGCCGCGCAGACGAACACGGAGCCTTCGCCCACGAGCTTGCGCCAGATCGCCCGCAATTCGGCGAACACCAGATAGGGCCCGAGGTAGAGCATGTGGACGTGCACGTTGCCGTTGCGGGGGCCGAACTCCAACCCGCAGACCGCCCCGGTCACGCACTCCTTCTTGCCCGGTTCCCGCTTCGCCTCGTGCCACCGCCGTCCCGCCGCATCCCGCCAGAGGTAGCTTTTCCACAAACGGGGGAGGGCCTTGGTAATCCGTTCCACGGCCTCCTGAAACCGTCCGCTCGTCTGCACGGTCAGGGTGATTTCCTTGGCCCGATGGCCTCCGGTGGCCGGATGCCCCTTCATCAGGTTGATCACGCGGTACCGAATGCGCTTGGCCCGTCGAGCCGAACAGTCGGGGCAGACCCGTGTTTCGCACCATTGCGCGATCGTCCGTCCGGTCCCACAGTGTCCGCAGGAAAGCTTGCAGGAGGTCCCGCACCGGTTAAAGCGTTCGGCCGCCAACGCCTTGCCGGCGTTCAGCAACGCCCCATAGACGGCCGTCCGCCAGGATTCGTGGGTATTGTCTTGCAAGGCCATTACATCCACTCCGGGACCGAATTAGTTGTAGTCTTAAGAATCTGAGCACAAGGGGGATCGAAAACGATCTCCGGTCGATTGTCTGGACGTTGCCCGGTCATGTCTGCCTCCGTGCATGCCGGACCGTTGATGTACCCGTCCGACGAATCCTGGCCGGCTCCGTGACACCGCGCGGTCGGCTGCCGCCGATCCGCGCCGGGTCATCGGCCACCGCTCCTTGACCGGCCCGGCCCAGTTGGCGCATGGCTTCCCGGACTTCCGTCAGATCGAACCGCAGGAGTTTGCCTAGGCGCTCACCCGGAATCGTGCCCAGCCGATAGGCGCGCTTGACCGTCCATTCGCTGACGCTCAAGTGCACCGCAAGTTCCTTCGCTGACAACAAACTCATGACATCCTCATGTCCAAGAATGATGACTGCGTGTGACGGTGACTATACGAGGAGGGGTGAGTACAGGCAATTACGCATAAGCGAGCAGATCGAGCGTTATGTGAGCAGAGCGGGGCATGCATCTGACGCATGGCAACTTCGATGCCGAGCCATTAACGAACGCGGGGATCTGCAACCGCTGTGCGTCGGGAGCGACTGGTTAACCGATGAGAAACCGTGAGACGCGAGATGCGTCAGGAAGCAGAAGCCATCGGATGGGCTACTAAGAACTGTGAGCCGCTATATGAAGTGGGCGGAGAACTACTGCCGTCGTACTTGTCCCCAGCTCTATAGGAGCGAACAACTAGCCGTATTTTCCGTTTTTAGCGATGCCACAACAGAAGAGAGGGGAGCCGTAGTGAGGACAAACAGATACGACAACATAAGTGCGTGTATCATTTCTAGAATCCAGAACTAGGAACGCAAGGTGCGACTGATGCGCCCAGTCAGAGGGATTGCTGCAGTGCCTATTTTGCCATGAGCCGGACTGCCCCGATATGTGCGGTTCCTGAAGATAGCAGCGCATGAGTCCTAGCGTGCGATCTTCTGGGAGAAAGCCCTTTGCCCCTCTTCCCTCGGATATATCAACATCCCTTATCCGGAAACACGGCAAGGCTGCAGAGTCTCGCTGACCCTTACAGATCGCATCACTGTGAGGTTGCCAGAGAGATTTCTAGAGTGCTCATCGAAAAACCATGAGTGGCGACCGAATCTTAGGAAGAACTAACGAGGGCTCGTCCTGGACACGGACAAGCAATAAATATACCCAATATGGGGTATGGGACGATAGCCATACACCCTGCATATAGATTTTTGTTGACAGCTGCTCCATGAGGACATATAAGGGCTCTGAAAATTCCCCTTCGAGAAGCGTTTCTAAAAACCCTGAGAGTTAGTAAACTGCCGCTGTGCGACAATGAAGAGCACAAAGCGGAAGTTACCAGCAACGAAGCGAGATCCTGCTGTTATATCCAAGATAATGTCCTCAGTGCGCTCTCAAGGAACTGAGCCAGAGATGCGGCTGCGCAAGGCCGTACGGTCCCTAGGGAGGCGTCTTCGCTATCATCCTACAAATGTTCCTGGTCGCCCAGATTTAACTTTTTCCCAAGAAAAGGTCGCGGTCTTCGTGGATGGAGATTTTTGGCACGGCCATCAATGGCGACTTAGGGGGCTACCATCACTCGCTCACCAGTTCGACCAATCGAGAAATCGCGCCTATTGGATTAAAAAGATCAATCGAAACATTGAGCGTGATCGGAAGATAACGCGTCAACTCCGTCGTCTCGGCTGGCATGTAATACGTTTGTGGGAAAGTGACATCAAAGCGAAGCCCGATCAATGTTTGCGTCGGATTCGTCGAACAATCGAGAGTGTATCGTGACCAGGAATCGCGCGGCAGAGTTTTTTGCAGGGATCGGTCTCGTGAGGATGTCACTCGAACGTGCTGGGTGGCAAGTCAATTTTGCCAATGATATTGATCCGTCAAAATTTTCCCTATACCGAGCTAACTTTGGTGATCATGACTTTGTTTTAGGGGATATACGAAATATACGCGCCAAGATGATGCCGAGTATTGCCCTCGCCACAGTATCATTTCCGTGTATTGATCTCTCACTAGCAGGAAACAGAAGCGGCTTAAATGGCCAACATTCTTCCGCATATTGGGAGTTCTACCGGATCATTAAGGAGATGGGCACTCGGAGACCTTTTGCGGTTATGCTCGAAAATGTTCTTGGGCTTCTCTCATCCAACGGCGGAGAGGATCTTCGAGCAATCCTCAGTTCCCTAGGCACGCTAGGGTATTCTTATGACATTGTTGTGGTGAACGCAGCGCACTTCGTCCCCCAAAGTCGTCCCCGCCTATTTGTGATCGGGTCCCTATGCCCTCGGCCTAAGCGATTTTCGGGTCTTCAATCGCACACAACACGTCCTCGACAGATCCTTGAGTTTATAGGAAACCATCCAGCTCTCAAGTGGAACCATCTAATCTTACCTCCCTTGCCGCAAAGAAAACACGATCTTGATGATCTAATGGAACGATTTCAGAGCACATCACCTATCTGGTGGGATAAAAACCGGCAAGCTCGTCTGTTTCACCAAATGAGTCCCCTACATAAGAAACTATTAAGCGATCTTATTGGGTCAAAGCGAACGAAATTCGCGACGGTTTATAAACGAGTGCGGCCGGCAGGGTGCCGAGCCGAGGTAAGAGCTGACGGAGTGGCAGGGTGTCTAAGAACTCCTCGAGGGGGAAGCAGTAAACAGTTTGTGATACAAGCGGGTTATGGCACATGGAGAGCTCGAAACATGACTGCTCGAGAGTATGCTCGCCTCCAAGGCGTACCTGATACTTTCAAAATCGACGTCCCATACAACGATGCTCTCTTTGGCTTTGGAGATGCGGTGTGCGTTCCAGCGGTTGAGTGGGTAATTAACTACTGCGTAAATCCTCTTCTACCTTCCTTTTAATCCTAACCCGCGATCAATTATGAAAGACATTCCTCAACCCAAGGCATACAAAACAGGTGGCCCCCCCACAAATCTCGACTTTGAAAAAGCGTTGATGTTTTTCCACGCTTACATGTATGGCCCAGTCCAGGGGAAGCTTAGACTTTATTCTGCTCGCGGCGTCAGACCTGGTGGAGTCGCCATGTCATCAGACTGGGAAGTCTTTGCATCAATGCTCGTGAGAGATCTTGGAACTAAACTCGGATCGGGTATTGATTTGTCTGGGTATGAAGTCAAGTCTGCAGAGGATGGCGGAAGTTATGAGTACCAATATCACAAGAACACCGGAAAGGACAAACTGCGGAAAGACATGGAGGTCGGACACTTATTCTTTGATCATCGCAACAATTTGAAAAACGTTGATCTTCGATACGCTCACGGGAGTTGGCTGAAAGAACAGTTCTTCGAAAGCTGGCTCAAGCAATATCCTGAGCCATACCCGCAACGATATAGAAAAAGTATCTCATTCGGTTGGATAAAACAGAATGGGGTCCTACTCATGACCTTGAAGGATGGAGAAGTTATCTTTCCCTCAATCGTTGAGCAGGTAGCCGAACCTGGTTCCAAAGAGAAACCACCAGCGTCTAAGCCTTCGCCAAAAAGTAAGTAAAGACCAAAAATCGAGAGTTCTGTTGGTTGTGCCTAAGAAGCATTATTATGACTCCTGCCTACGGTGTGGCGGCTGAAAAGTTATTAAGATCCCGAACTCTTCCTCAAAGCATAACTGCAATATCTCATTGCTATCATCTGGAGAAACGGCCCAGTGGACACCATCAACAGACCTGCCCATGCAGGTACCCTCTTGCCCAGTATGGGACCCAGCTAGGATAATTACTCGCTTACCCGTCAGGTCATCGGAGGACATCAGTTCACCCGCTCCTAATTTTCAATACTACAAGATTTGTTCTCAAATACAAAGCTGTTCAGATACCTCCCGATGCCAGACCGGCGGGCCTAAACCATTCCACACGGTTATTTCTAATAAAAAAATGACTCCGGCAGCCTCCCTGACGCCAAATTGAAGGGGTCAAGCTCATAGTTCCATCACGATGATGGATCAATCGCCAACATGGCCGTGCATCGGGGAGGAGATTCAGATGAATGATGCCCCCACAACTACAGGGGCACTGCATTGCAACGGCCCAGAGATGCCTTCCCTCACCCAATAAGTACAGCTTTCCCTTCGCCAGACAGTCAGGGATCTCATCAACTTGCTCAGAGACAAGAACCTGCCTACCTTTGAACCACTGCGACGCTGACTGCCAGAGTTTGCGCCAATTCATGACATTGCCTAAACGCTTAGCTCAGGCATATCTAGCAACGGTGTAACATCACCTCTTCCTACGTGTCGCGAGAGCACTTGGCAGGGAGTACCCTCAGGCTCGCAATAAGTGTGTCCCTGGATCAAGCTCGAGCGTACGACCGCAAACCCACTGTTCTTATCGTATCGGTATGGATGCAACCTAGCCAAAAATTCGTTCACAGCCATGCTTGCCAACTGCATGTTAACGCTAACCACCGCCGGCCGTTCCTCATCAACGCCCCTAAGATAGCCTTGCCGTACTTGCTTTTCATACAATGCGCGATTCGTTCGCATGACACCTTCCGCTTCCACCCGATCCATTGTGTATACACCTCGGCTCAGAAGGCTTGACCCGTCTGGTTGAAGCGCATGAACCGTACCACACACCTGGGCTATTCCTCCCTCACCGTCTGCATCTAGACGAATACCAACATCGAAATATGGAATGAGATAGAACGTCGCCAGACGATTCAAGACATAACGCCCCTCTGCTCCATCCATACACCCAAACACAACGTCGCTGGCTGCCAGAGCTTTCACACTATCTGGTGTAATTAAGTTATCTCGAATCAGCTGAACTTCGGTCCCAAGTCCCATTTGAGCAATAACTCTTGCCGCGACCTCAACTTTGAAGCGGCCAAGAAAGGCGTCTTCTTTGGTGGCATTTATAATCCGGTTTAGATTCTTCTCCTCTACGCGATCGGGATCAACAAGTATTAGCCTTCCAACTCCAAGTCGGGCCAAAAGTTCGACAACTATACTTCCCGTCCCCGAACATCCCACTATCCCAATGGTGAGATTCCTCAGTCTAGTCGTTGTTCCCGCTCCAAACAGCTGAGCATGCCGACGAGCAAATTCCGGTACCTTATGGGCGGGGGCACCTGGATACCAGAAGAGTAGGTCATCACCAGCAACTGCAACGCTGGATAGTGGAGCGAAGGCTCCAGATTCAAGGATTACGCGGCCCCAAAGGTCACCGTTGGGGACCATTACCAGACTTACATGTGGGTCGTCAGTGTCAGTCCACGCATAAACGGATGAAAAAATAGCATCGTCGGATTTATCGTCCGTCGAAGAAAATTGGTTGGTGCCGGTTGGGTGCGAGTGTATCTTCACGATCGCCATGTTTCGTTTTGCTGCTTCTTCGAGCAGCGGCAGTAATTGGCCCGTTGGCCATTTCACATGGCATGGGTCTCTCTCACAGTCTGCATGAGAAATAGGTACTACGGTGCGGAGGGTAAGAATATGTTCGTCGGAGCCGTTGTGTCGGCCGCACAACCCAACGGCGACGGCTTCACAGCCGTCGCCGGGAAATAGGTGGCGTTTGATCGTCGCATATTGACGACCCGTGATTCTGAGCTTTACACGGCTCATGAACGGTTAAGCTCCCGAGAGAGCCAGTCGTCAACGAGTAGCAGATGCGTCGAGATGTCGTCCACGCCCGAGCGCCAAGGATTCTGGGGTGTTCGATGGCGAGACCATTGTTGCCACTGTCTACCCTCAAGAGGATGCGGGGTAAGCGCTTTGATTGTCAGGCCGCTGACGAGCGCTAAGTGTGGGTGAAAGTACACCATATCGAGCCCCCCATCAGGATACGATGGGGTGACTCTAAGGGCCGCACTCGCCGCCCGGAGATTGTACCCTGTGGGAATTGGGTAATCGTGAATGATAAGCCAACGAGTACCCGCCTCTATTATGGTCTCCCACGACAGTTGGCAACCGTTCAGATGCTCCTCGTCACCTTCAGGGAGACGAAACTCACGCCTCATGGCTCCCACCTTCCGTGGTATCGCGCGGCGTCGTCATAAAGCGCTCGACACCGGGCTGCCTCAGGTCGACAACTTCGTTGGGACCAATCACTTTGACTTGGCCACCGCGAAGCTTCTGCGAGAGGATAAATCCCTCTGGCTTTTTATCGACCAAGCTCAGAATCTCCCGTCCGGTCAGCTGTGGTTTCTCCGTCACTCGGTATTCCTTGTCGATCCGGATACGATACCTCCGTGCTACTGGAATCGGCTTTCCCGCCTTCGACAATTCTTCGATATCAACTTCTTCTTCCATAAGTATCTCATTCATACGAAACCTCCTTGTTGTCTATACACATCCCTCACGGCGAACCTGTTTTCAACTAGCCCCGCGGAGGAAATGGGTCCTTACCGTGGGAATCCCTTTCTCTGATTTGCCCACCCCTGTCATGAATGAAAAGCTCTGTCCCCTGGTTCTGGGCAATCTCACGAGCACGCTCAATTGCTTCCCGCTGGGTGTCATGGACTGAAGATGCACGGTCACCGCCAGCCGGCTTCACTGCCCACCCGTCTGGATGGGGAACCACATGCTGATTGTGTTTCGCCATTATCGTTCTCCCTTCTAAATAATAGGTTAACCGCGACTACGCTCTCACCTCTACACATCCCTGGAGCTCGCCCTCACCACCTTTTATGTTGTAATTACTTCCCGGAACGGTATAATAGACAAACCAGCCTCGACTGTCAACAAAATTAGGATATTTAATTCCCGTTGAAGGATATTCAGAGAAGGGAGACAGTAATGGATTTATTCGAATACGTCGCCAAGCGGCTCCGAGAGCTTAGGGCGTCTTACGGGGAAGCACCCGGAATATCCCAGGAGGTTTTAGCCAAGGAAATAAAGGTAACACCAAACACGATCTCTCGGTGGGAAACAGGCACGTATCGTCCTTCGCTCGAAGACCTGAACCAACTAGCTCGATTTTTTGGTGTATCTATTTTAGAATTCTTTCCCCCCGAACAAGCGGTTCCTGACGAAGGTATTGCCGCATTGCTAAGAACAGCCAAGCAATTAAAACCTGAAGATCTTGATGAGCTCAGAAGATATGCCGAATTCCGTCGTGCTCGTAGTCTTTATCCGAGCGGATCGCGACCTCAAGCAGGACGCAAAAGGACAGAGGTGAAGTGAGCAGGTCTGCCTATTATGAACAGATGAAATCGCTTGCCCGCGAAGTCCGAAAACATCACGGCTTGACGACGCCTCGTGTTAGCAAGTCCGATATACGGACAATTTATCGAGGGTATGGTATTCGAATCGACCTATGGCCGTACAGCCTGAAGAACCTGCGAGGAGCGTACTTTAACGATGATCTAGGACCCACCGTGATGATTGCCCGAGATCTGCCCCTTGATCCCTACATTTTCACAATGGCGCACGAGTTAAAACATCACTTGGCAGATTCAGGTAAAACCATCCCATCGTACTGTGATCCCTCAAATGAAAGTGATCCAGTTGAAATTGGAGCTGAGGTTTTTGCGGCCGAACTAATATTCCCGGAAAACGACTTCGAAGCCTGGCTACTGGAAGCCCATGTTGCCAAGAGTAACTGCACACCAGATATCTTGATCAAAATGAAACGCGAAACAAGAACAACGCTTAGCTACACAGGCCTTGGCAAAAGAGCTGAACGCCTCGGATATGCTCAGGCAGGGTCTCTCTCTGGAGTACGTTGGAAGAAATTGGAAGAACAGATCTACGGTGAACCAGAATACAAGAGAATCCAACGCTATCGACAAGCTTGTCTCAAGAGCCGTTCTTAGGCACTGCGCCAAGCATCTAAAAAGGGCAAGTCTCCCTAAGAAGAGCGATAGAATTTGAAACGTACGCAGTCAACCCCCTAAATCCCACCTGATAAGATCGGTTCTCATTTCTGCAAATATCACCAAGTGCCTTAAAAGCAGCAAGCGACCCCTTTTCTTTTAGGCGCGCCACGATTAAATAGATAGCTTCAGCCTGTAGCACCTGGGCAATGAACTCCTCCAGATACTCCCTGCCAGACATTCTACTTGAATGAGTTTTTTTATCTCTTCCTTCAACTTCAGGAACAATACGTCCTAAAGAAAGCCCGGCTATGATCATTTGCTGGCCGGACTTTATCCGACTTTCAAACTTAATCCCAATTAAACATTCCGCAATACTATGATGTTCTATTAGGAAATAGGTGTGGCCATCTAAAGGGGAAAATCGCCTATCACCTGACTTTAGCTCATCTGAGAATGCATGTGTTGAAAGTCGCTCAAATGAAATTTGATCCAATGATGGAAGAGCAACTTCATTCATAAAACGCCTAAGTTCTATAGAGTCAATTTCGCGAACTAACACTTCTCGCTTACCTTTTTCTTGGCAACTCATAGTCTCGTAACGCTTAAAAGCCCCATAGTGGCTGGTTCACCACCTAAGAGCAGACGCCTCAGAAAGCATAACCTCCTTGCTCCTGGGAATATACCGCGACTGTGCTAATTTTGTGCTTTTCTGGACCGAAAAGGGTCTAAACAGAGTGGAGCAAATGGAAGGCTAGGAAACGCCTACCTCCGCAATTGGCTCGATTTATGGGAGACCAGACCGCCAATTGCGGAGTTTGAGACTTGGAAGTTTGGGGTGAGTGACGGGTTTCAAATCCTCAATCCACTGTAGACAAAATTGTGACTAAATTGTGACGGAAGTCCTCATAAACCACCTGAACCAATGGTAGTCAAATGGAGACCATTGAAACTTACAAATGCCTAACAAGTTTATAAAAAATGGGGAAACCAGGCGTTCTATCAGGCTATTGTCTTATACCGTCTTTTCGAGTTGCCAAGGCGAGGGTCGCGGGTTCAAATCCCGTTTCCCGCTCCATACCAAACTTCGTTTGATCCGCCTGCTTTGATCAAATGCAGGCGGAGTAGTACCTCATCCTTCAGTAGATTTTCCGCGCTTGGCGTGAACCGCTGGACTTTTTATCGTTTGATCGCGATCGGTGGCCAGCGGAGAAAACCCTTAAGTTCATTCGAATCTGCCATTCGTTTGGTCCCGGCGCTTCGATCATATGCGCCAGGAGAGGTTTTCCCCTCAGTTTGGTTTTTCTTCCTGCCGCGGCTTGAACCGGGACCAGGGGTTTCTTCAGCGAATCAGTGCTTCAAGGAAGCCGGCGAGAATCTAACCTGCCATTCCTTGGCGAGCTTCTGGCCGTCGGCCAGCTGTTGAGCGGTCAGCTTTTTGGCGAACGTCTCCTGTGACCCCAGTGGATCTGCATATCCTCCGAGTCGGGCCAGCGTGAGCCACAGGTAAGCCGACACGTTGTCTTGCGCGACCCCCTCGCCCTTGGCATACATCAGGCCCAGGTTGTGCTGGGCATGGGGATCGCCTTGCTCCGCGGCCCTACGGTACCAGCGCACAGCCTCCTTGTCGTCCTGAGGCACCCCTTCTCCCTCGTCGTACATCAGGCCCAGGTTGTACTGGGCATGGGGATCTCCCTGTTCTGCGGCTTTCTTGTACCAGCGGACCGCTTCCTTGTCGTCTTGAGAGACGCCTTCGCCCTTGTCGTAAGCCACGGCCAGGTTGAATTGGGCCTTGGCGAGTCCCTTGTCCGCTGCTTTGCGGTACCAGCGGACCGCCTCTTCCTGATTCTTGGGGACCCCGTCGCCTTCGTCATACAGAACCCCGAGATTCAACTGGGCTTTCGTATCCCCTTGGTCTGCTGCCTTACGGTACCAGCGGGCCGCTTCGGTTGTATCTTTCGGGCCGCCTTGTCCGTTGGCGCACATCAATCCGAGATTATACTGAGCGGCAGCGGCCCCTTGCTCGGCCGATTTTTGAAACCAATGTCTCGCTTCCTTCTCGTTCCGTTCGGTCCCTTGGCCCTGGACGTACATGAGCCCCAGATTGTGCTGGGCCTCTGCGTCGCCTCCCTCGGCAGCCTGGCGAAACTCCACGAGAGCCGTCTGAAAGTCCCCATGTTTGTAGGCGGTCAGCCCTTGGTTGAAATGGGTGCAGGCGGGCATAACCAGCATCACCACGAGCCATCCCGCCAGCCGAGCGGACGAAAAAGAGTTGTGCAAGAGCATCGAGACACCTCTCATGAGTTTCCCTGTTGCGCGGCGTTGCGTAACCCGTTCAACAGGGCTTCCGCCTGCTGCAACTCCTGCGGCGAGAGGGGGGCCTGCCCGAACCGAACTCGACAGTAGAGCTCGGTCAGCGGCGCGACATACAGGCCGGCATCCGACCAGTCCCTGATGACCATGCCGGCGAATTCGACCGCCGTCGTGCCCGGTGCCTTGACGATCCCGCGCGCCGCCAACAGCTGCAACATCCGGCCGTAGAGGCGGACCACTGTGGCTTGCCGAACGGTGGGAAACTCGGAAGGGCGGCTGTTGCGTCGGTGTTGTCTCCAGACCCATGTGGTGATGAGCAGGAGGAGCAGCAGGCCGCCTCCCCAAACGGCCGTCAACAGGTTCTCCGGCGAGAGCGCGAGTTGCCTGATCCAGTCCTGCAGATTCGCAGTCCATCGGTGAACGGTCGCGACGAGGCCCAGAGCCTGGCCCCGCACCTTCTCGCTCTGTTCCCGGATGCCTTGCGCCACCTTGATCTGGTCGCGGAGGCTGTACTGGATGATGAACCGGTCCCACTTTAGCCGGATGGAGTCGATGACCCGGCCCGCTCCCGCCCACAGTTGGTTCGAGGCGGCGGCAGGCACGCTGGGGGTGGGGTCGAAGGTTACCCAGCCGGAGCGGGGGAAATAGACCTCCACCCACGCGTGGGCGTCGCGCTGGCGGATCGTGTAGTAGCGTCCGAACCCGTTCCACTCGCCGGGCAGGAATCCGGTGACCAGGCGCGCGGGAATGCCCAGCGTGCGCAGCATCATCACCATGGCCGTGGCATAGTGTTCGCAGTAGCCGGTCTTGCGGGCAAAGAGAAACTCCTCAACGGGATGCACGGGCACCGTTGGGCCGACGTCCAGGCTGTATTGGTAGGCGCTGCGCAGGTGCCCTTCGATCGCGACGATCCGGTCATAGGGCGTGCGTGCCTGTGCGGTGACCTGTCGGGCCAATGTGCTGACCCTGGGGCTCAGCTCGGGCATCTGGAGGTACTGGTCGGCGATCTCTTGCGGATACGAGGCGTTCCGGGCGATTCGCTCCTCGTCCTGTACGTGGTCGGGGAACGACCAGGCGCTGTACTGGAACCGGGTCATCGGCGTATAGGGCAGGGACAGGGCGTCCATCTCGTCGGCCCGGAGGAGATCGAAGGAACTCTTCACGGACGAGACGAACGAGGCCGCGAACAATGTCGTCGTGTCCAAGGCTTCAATGAGAATGTCCTGCCTAAGGCCGGTCTGCCCCTCATGAGGAGTCTGGTCGGGGGCAACCTTGAACAGGCCGTCCGCGGTGCGCCAGACCAAGCGTCGAGAGGCCGAGCGTTTGGACCAGGAGCGCCCATTGTAGACGTCGAAGGCGGCGCCGCGGAAATAGATCCGCTCGGCCGCCGAGAGCGGTTCCGACCGTTCGGGGAACTCCACCCGCATGACGACGGTCTGGTCCAGCTTGATCGCGCCCATCGCGCCTAGGTCCACCTGTTCGGAAAAACCGGTGGTCCGGATTTGTTCTCCCCGATGCTTGTTAAAAAAACCGGCCCCGATACGCGGGGTCAGGAAAAAAATCGCCAGTGTGAGGCAGAACGCGCCGATGGCAATCCGGTTGGTGGTCCAGAAGAAACGGCTGGTGAGCGGCCCGGGTCTATGGACCGGGTCGACCGGCGTTCCTGACGCCGACGGCGCGGAGGCCAGCTCCTCGGCTTCGTTACGCAGGTGGTATAAGAGCAGGGTCCAGATGGTGGCTAGGAGAAAGACCACAAAGACGGCTGCATACCAGAGTTCCGTCGTGAGCGCGGCGGCCGAGAGTAGCTCGAGCAGGCTGATCGCATAGAGATGGAGGAAGTCTTTCCGTTCCTGCAGCGTCAAGAGCTTGCTGATCATCAGGAGGACCAGGAAGTGAATCCCGGCCGGCAGCAAGTCCATGGAGATCCACAGCCAGTCCGCCAGAAACCCGGCGAAGGCCGTGAGCAACAGAGCGTTCCAGGTTGGACGTGATAGTCGGAGCAGGGCCCCGGCCGAGGCCGACCCCTCGGGGTCCTTCCACGGAGCGATGGGCGTCAGGCTGGCGAGGAGGGCTGCGGCGCCGGCCACCAGTAGGGCGATAGGGAGTTCGCCGGTCAAGGCCAGCGCGGTGAAACCGGAGGCGGCAAGGATGGCGGAACTCAGTCGCAAGGCTTGGTCCGGTTTCATAGCGCCTCGGAGACCGTTACGACGCGGTTCACCTGCCCCTTTACGCGAGCCAATCGGGGATCGTCCCAGGGCAGCACCAGCAGGGTCAGGTCCCCTTGCCCGGTCCGCTCGCCCAACGTCAGCCATGGGTCCGGCAACGCAGTGGACGTCAGGGTCGGGCTTGGCTGGCAGAGGGCCAGGGCGTGGAAAAGCCGGTGCAGATGCGCCTGTCCGGAATCGTGAGGGATCGCAATCGCTTCGAGGATGAGGCTGATCGCATAGCCCTGTTCGTGGAAAAAAGCCATGAGCGACGCCGTCAGCGCCACCGCCTTTTCGAATCGTGCAGGCTCCGTTTCCGGCACAGCGGTGGGGAGGGCCAACGTGACATGCCGTTGATCCTCCGCTTCCGTTTCCTTGACCATCAGCCGGGCCTGACGGGCCGAGGTTTTCCAGTGGATCGCGCGCGATTCGTCCCCGGCCTGGTATCCCCTGAGGTTATAGAGGGCCACACCCGGTCCGCGGCGAGGGATGGACTGTTCATGCCCCAATGCCGTCAGGTCATGGACCAGGCTCTCCGGAAGCGGCCTGATTTCCGGGTACACCACTAGCTCATCTTTCAGGGGCAGATTCGCGGCTTTCAAAAAGAGTCCGAAGGGAAACTTGGTGAGCAATTTGACCCCATCGAGGCGGTAGAGGCCCCGCTGGGAGATCAGGAGCGGATAGGACTGGATGGTCACGGCTTGCGGCGGCAGGTGGAGTAGGTGGATGCCCCGGTCGATGGCGGTCGAGCCGACCACGTCCATCACCCGCAGGGAGAACGTCGGCAGACGTGGTTTCCGATTTGCGATCGAGAACCCGCCGGTGGCCGGCCGGTTGGCGAAGACCTCCCGGGGCAAGAGCCGCTGAATCTCCAACTGCCGGAGACATTGCTCCGACAGGATCCCCGACATGACGATGAGGCTGAGCATCATCGCCAGCAGAAGGTATAGCAGGTTGTTCCCGGTGTTGATGGCCGCGACCCCGATGGCGAGCGTCAGCAGGACAAACCTGGTGCCGTCTTGGGTCAGGCGGATGGACCGGTAGCGATAGAGCCAGCGAAAGAACTCGCGGATTTTTTCGAAGCGCATCGAAGCTATCGGCTTTCAGCTATCAGCTTTCAGCAGGATCAGCCTCTTGTTTTCTGTGCTGATGGCTGATAGCTGACGGCCATTTCAGAGCGGCACCGGCACGGATTCCACGATCTCGCGGATGATGCGTTCCGCCTCTTCGAAGCGGTGGCCGCCCGCCCGTCCCGCGCTCTGGCCGGCGCTCACCATCACCCGGTGCGAGAGCACCACCGGCGCCAAGTCTTTGATGTCGTCGGGCAGGCAGTAATCCCGGTCCTTGAAGAGGGCGCGCGCTTTGGCCGCTTTGTGCAAGGCCATGGCCCCGCGGGTGCTGACCCCCAAACCAAGGAAGGAGCTCCGGCGCGTGGCCGCCACGATTGCCAGCAGGTAATCGGCCAGGCTCTCGTCCAGGCGGACCTTCTCCGCCCGATGCTGCAGCTCCAGCACATCCTCTGCGGACAGCACGGCGCGCAATTCCTCGGCCGGATGACGGGCCTGTTGCCGATCCAGAATCTTTTTTTCCTCCGCCAGGTCCGGATAGCCGATTTGGATCCGCATCAGGAATCGGTCCAGTTGCGATTCGGGCAGGGGAAAGGTGCCGTGGTGCTCCATCGGGTTCTGGGTGGCGATGACCATGAACGGCTGGGGCAGGGAATGGGTTTGCCCCTCCACGGTGATCTGCGTATCGTTCATGGCCTCCAGCAAACTGCTTTGGGTCTTGGGGGTCGTGCGATTGATCTCGTCCGCCAGCACGATATGGGCGAAGATCGGCCCTGGTTTGAACTCGAAGCGCTGCGACGACTGGTTGAAGATCGAGACGCCCAGGATATCGGAGGGCAGCAAATCGCTGGTGAACTGGATGCGTTTGAACGAACAGTCCAGCGAACGGGCCAGACTATGGGCCAACGTGGTCTTGCCGACGCCCGGCACATCTTCGATCAGCAGATGGCCGCGGGCCAGCAGGCAGATCACCGCCCGTTCCACCACCAGGGACTTACCCCGGATGACTTGCTCGATATTGGCCTGGAGCGAGCGGATGGTCTTGCTGGTATCCATAAATGACTGTCGGATGGATTGTGGGTGGGAATGGTAAAAAGTCTAACAGAGGCCCCCCGGGCCGTCAATTTTCTCGCCGATTCTCACTGTTTATTGTGAGCTGGTTATTGTGAGCTGGCGCCATGCTCCGGCACAAGCAGCAGGAACCAAGGCGATGCTTCGTCTTTCATGTCCTTGAAGAGCCGGGCGGTGCGACCGGCCGGCAGCCCTTCGAAGGTTGCGCCACGGCGAATCTCGACATGCCGGAATCGGTAGGGGGCTCGCGATCCGCCGCGCTGATCCACTCTACGGGGAAAGTCCTGCCGTAGATTCGTCAGGCTGGCCAAGTCCAGGGATTGGCCGACCGGCAAGGCCGAGAGCCGCGCATAGAGAGAGCCGAATACCTTCGGCAAGTTGGCCTGGGTGAAGATCACGTCTGCCGGCCGGCACCGTTCATCCGCCGGAAGTTGCGCCAGGATTTCCCAAAACACCTCATTGTCCACCGCCCCCAGGACACAGAGTTGACCCTTGCCGGCCATCAATTCCAACAAGGCCAGCGGGCCCTTGATGTCGAACTTCCAGGGCGGAAACAACAGGGCCTTGTCCCCGTCGAGCACCTCCAAGGCTTCTTCGCCCTGGACGCGGATTTTTCGAAAATGGCCCTTGGTCTTTCGAAGGTGGGCCTCGATGACCGAGGCAGAGAGGCGCGAAGGCTCATAGGCCACCGCCGGCGTTGGCGGGGCATTGCAGGTGACGATCGTATAGTAAGGCAGGAGTTTCTTGAGTTGGCGCAGATCGAAGCAGTCCTGGTTGCCCCAGTACCGAAAGTCGAGTGTCCCCGGCGCATAGCCACGCAGCCGGGCCAATCGTTCCGGATCGGCCTGTAGCGGACCGGCCAGTTTCGAACTCGGATCAATCCGGTCCACGCAATGCAGCGCCAGCGGGTTGCCTTGCGACTGAAGCGGTGGGAGATAACGGGCCACGACTTCGTCGGCAAAGGTCAGATCGCCGGCTCCCAGATCGAGCAGCGAAGCCGCCTCCGCCTGGAGCAGCAGATCATAGGGATTGCGGTTGGCGCGGACGAAGGCTTCGATCTCCTGTTCGGTCATCGAAGTGACAGGCATGGCGGCCGATGGCGAGTCGGCGATCTTGAACAGGACGCAGAGAGAGCGCACCGCCTTGGTGGCTGGCAGCCCGGTCAGGTGTGTCAGCCGGTCGGCCGAGAGGTCCTGAACCCGCTCGACCGATCCGCCCTGTAGCGCGGCAAGCAATGCCTGCCGCAATGGCGGAGGGGCGGAGGAGGCCTGGATGGCGGAGACAAGCCGGGGCAAGGTGGCGCACAGATGGGCCTGCCCGACCAGGCGACTGGAGGATGCCCAGGCCTCGGGTCGTTCAATGCGCGACCGGGTGAGCTGGGCTTTGAACTCGGTGAGCAGAGCGGCGTCAAGCTGCGGATCGGGTGTCATCTGGCAGGGAACAACCTTTAACGTTGTGCTGCGGGGAGAGCCACGAGCAGCATAGCCTTGCCCTTCCGGTCCGTCAAGGCCGTGGCTTGCTGTTGGTGGCTTGCTGTGGTAAGCAGCTGACCATGAGATGGACGTTCCTTGTTGCGCCGGTCCTCGTCGTTGCACTCGTCTGCCCGAGTGCCTTCTCTGCCGATGGTCCGTCAGCCGGTGCAGTCGCGGCGCCGGTCTTTCAGGAATGGCAGATCTGGGAGGTCAAAACCGGCCTGGTCCTGTCTTTTGAGGAACTGATCGGGGCCCTGGGCCCACTCGACGTCATCTATCTCGGCGAGGAGCACCATAATCAATGGCATGTCGAGGCTGCGCGCCAGATTCTCCAGGCGCTATTGCTTCAAGGGCTGCATCCGATCCTGGCGCTGGAAATGTTCGGGTGGGACGGGCAGGCGGCACTGGACCGGTACCTGACGGACAAGGAATGGGGGAAGGACTCGTTCCTCAAGGAGTCGCATTGGGCGCAGAGCTGGGGTGGTTCCTTCGGGGACTATGAACCGCTGGTGGCCCTTGCCCGCGCGCAAGGGCTTCCGGTGCTGGCGCTGAATCCGCCCAAGCCGCTTGTGAGGCTGGTGGCCAAGCAGGGATTGGCGCAAACCTTGACCGATCCGGAGATGACACGCTGGGGGATGCAGGGCGAAGTCCTGGTGGACGAGCCGGCCTATCACGACATGATCGTGAAGCCGCTGCGGCAATGTCATGGCGGCCTGTCCGATGACGCCTATCAACGGATGTACGAAGCCTCCATGTTCCGCGACGAGGGGATGGCCAAAGTCATCGCGGAAGCCTTGCGCCGGGAGCACACGAGCATTGTTGCGGAGGCAAACTCGAAGTCCGGCCCGATCGTCAGCTACACAGGCGGGGGACATATCCAGTATCAGTTGCCTGTGCCCAACCGGGTCCGCAGGCGGCGCGAGGGAGCGGTCAAGCAAGCGACCATCTATCTTACTTCTTTCGAGCCCAGCCGTGCGGAGGAGCTGCGCAGCCTCATGCAGGAATCCGTGGCCGATTATCTGTGGCTCACGCCGATCGGGGCCCAGGGCGCGCCCAAGCGCTGCCGGTAATTTTGCCGTTCCCTTCTCTTTCAACTATCGAGTACAATGCCTCCGTTCGCACCTCACGTGCATTGTTAAGGAGAAGAACATGGCCGATGAAGTCGTCATTGCGCAGCGGACTCCATATGTGATGGAGGTTGGCCCGGGCAAGGTTTACTGGTGCCGGTGCGGTCGTTCGAAGAACCAACCCTTTTGCGACGGCTCCCATACGGGCACGTCATTCACGCCGATGGAAGTGGAATTTACCGAAAAGAAGCGGGTCGCCTTCTGCGGATGCAAGCACACGAAGAAGCCGCCGTTCTGCGACGGCACGCATTCCCGCCTGTAACCCCCGCTCTTCTCAAACCCGATCAGGTGGATAAGCCGTGGCGCTGCTGAACCCCCGCCCGTCTCGGCGCCGCGTCGGCCGGGCCGATCGTCACCGGGCGGTCGTGCGGCATCTGAGCCGGGCCGACCCGGGCCTCGGCCGGATCATCGCCCGCATCGGCCCCTGCACGCTCAGGCCGCGCCGCGCCTACTTTGCGACGCTCTGCGATTCCATCATCTCCCAGCAACTCTCCACCCGCGTGGCCGAGGTCATCTTCGCGCGATTCGTCGCGCTCTACCCAAAGCAGCGTCCGACGCCGGCGGCCGTGGCGAAAACGCCGCTCCCGCGCCTCAGGGCGATCGGGCTGTCACGCCAGAAAGCCGGCTATCTCAAGGATCTGGCCGCAGGATTTCAGGATGGGCGCGTGCAGCCAGGCCGTCTGGCGCGCCAATCGAACGAAGAGATCGTCGACGCACTGGTATCGGTCCATGGCATCGGGCGCTGGACCGCGGAGATGTTCCTGATCTTTTCGCTGAACCGGTTAGACGTGTTGCCCGTGGATGATTTGGGAATCAGAAAGGCGATTCAGCGTTGGTACGGCTTCAAGACCTTGCCGGCCGCAAGGACGATCCGGAGGATTGGCCGTCCCTGGCATCCCTACGAGACGGTTGCTTCCTGGTATCTCTGGCGGAGCTTGCGGATGGATTGACGGGCCTGTCACGAACCAGCGGAGGCGGGTTTGGCAGTGAGCCGCATCACCAGGACATAGAGGACGCACAGCAGGAGCGCAAACCCTCCCACCAAACGCGATTTTTGCTGGAGCACCCCGACTAGCTGCGAAGGATTCTGCACCAAGTCCGGCTGGCTGCCCAGCAGGTCGCCGCCGAACCAGGCCAGGACCCAACACCAGAGCCCGGCACCGATGATCGTCATTGCACTGTAGAGGCCGAACGGCATGCGCACCAGACCGGCCGGAATGCCGATCAAGTGCCGGACCACCGGTACGAGACGGGCAAAGAACACTCCGCCTGCTTCATATCGAGCCAGCCAACGCTCCGCCCGCAGCAGCTTGTCTTCCGGGCAGAACAGATACTTCCCGTAGCGAACCAATAATGGGCGTCCCAGCCAGCGAGCCGCCCAGTAGGTCGCGGTAGCACCGAGGTAACTTCCCAGGGTTCCGGCGAGCACGACGCCGACAAAACTGTAGCGGCCTTGTGTGGCCCAGTAGGCGGCGGGCGGGATCACCACTTCGCTGGGAATGGGGAAGATCGAGCTCTCCATGGCCATCAGCAGGATGATACCCGGGTAGCCCCAGTCATGGACCCATTGAAACCAGATACCAACCCACTGCGACATGGATAAACCCCTTTCAGCTCGACAAAGCGGCGATTGTACGCAGTGGATGTGGAGATTTCCACAAGAATTCCAGTTGGTTCCGGACTTGTCTTGCAGAGAGGCTGATAAGTTCCGTGTTTGAGGTGGAGAAGTTCTCGAGAAGCGGCCTTGAAGCCCATGTCCGACGACCAACTTCGGATAGGTAAAGTTTCGAGGAAATCGGACGATAAGAGAGAAGAGAGGTGAGGGGTTTCTTGTGCTGGCCTCCTCGCGATGGAGGCAGGAGGGCGATAGATCGCGGAATAGCCAGTGTCAACGAGGGGGGAGACCATGGCTACATGCAAAGTTGATGTGGAGCGACGTGATTATTTCAGGATTAACATGGCCTTGCCGGTGGCATACTGGCGCGAGACCGACCATGTCCAGACTCGGCTCGATCTGATGCCCGTGAATATCTCCGGGAGCGGGATGCGGTTTGTCGCGGAACGTTCCATGGCGGTGGGCGACACGGTTTCGATCCGGATCGGGTTGCCGAACGGAATCGTGCCGGCGCGGGCGAAGGTTGTCCGCGTCCAGGGACAGGCGGAGATAGGCTCTTCGATCTCTATGCAGTTCACGGCCATCGGGAGCCACGATCAGGAGCGATTGCTGGAGTATATATTTGCCGCGTAAGAGAGCCGGTTTGTGGGGTTACAACCAGGTCCGCACATCCCCCTTGCGTCCACCCCTGACAATTCTGTAGAATTCGCCCCGTTTACCGCCTTCCGTCTGGCGGGAGGGGTAGGTCACACAGGAGGGGTCCCATGAGCAAAAAATTAGCAGGTGTTCTGAGTGCGTGCGGGTCGGTGCTGTTGAGTGCGTCCCTGGCGATGGCCAATGCGCCGTCCGGCGACCATCCGCCCGATTATAGCGGCGTGACGGGCCTCTATTACACGATCATCGGCTTGATCCTCGCCTACGGCGTCTACGATACTTTCTTGAAGAAGTCCTGATTCATTCAGGTCTCTTTCGATCTCCAGGCAGTTGGCGCATGGTTGGGCACCCGTCCGGCCATGCGCTGTGCTGTGCTTATCCCGTCACCTTATATACTCCGCTACGAACGGGCTGGCATCGGCTTCTCCAGCAGCGGCTCCAAGACCGACATCAGGTGATCCACGACCAGTCGGTAGCCCTCTCTCGTCGGGTGAATGCCGTCGGCTTGGTTGAGCGCCGGATGGGCCGCCACCCCTTCCAGGAAAAACGGCAGATAGGTCGCGCGATATTTTTTCGCCAGGTTTCCATAGAGCGTTGTAAACCGTCCCGCATAGTCGACGCCATAGTTGGGCGGGAGTTTCATTCCGGCCAGGACCACCGTCACGCCGGCTTCCTGGAGCCGTTGGAGCATCTGCGCAAGGTTGGCGCTCGTTTCCTCGAGGTTCAGGCCGCGCAGCCCGTCGTTCGCGCCGAGTTCCACGATGACGATGCGGGGCCGGCTTTTCAGCACCCAATCGATCCGTCGCACCCCGCCTGCCGTCGTATCCCCGCTGACCCCCGCATTGATCACCTCGTAGCGATACCCGGCTTGATCGAGTCTCCGCTGGAGTTGAGCGGGATAGGAATCTTCGGCCGATACTCCGAACCCGGCCGTCAGACTGTCGCCGAAGGCCACGATCTTCGGACGCTCGGCGCGCGGGATGGCGCGGCTTCGTCCCGGCTGACCGGTGACGTCGGTGCCCAGCCGTTGGCCGATCCCTTCGCTGGGAGTATTCGAAAGGCTTGAGGCTGTGCGGGAATCGGACGGCTGTTCGCAGCCGACAAGGAACGTCCAAGCCACGCTCATCGCCAGCGTGAGGACAGCGTGCTGAAGCGAACGTGCGTCTGGTTGGAAGAAGAACGTTGTGAAAAACCGCATGGGGTATAATAATGCCTTTAGGCCGCTGGTGCATCATCGAATCGAGGGTCGGGCATGATTGCGATCACGCATCTGTTTATGTGTCTCAGCGCCGGCGGGCATCCGGTCACCATCCTCAACAACATTTCGCTGGAGATTCCCGACAAGCAGATGGTCGCCATCGTCGGGCCGTCCGGCAGCGGCAAGTCCACGCTGCTTGGACTGCTGGCCGGCCTGGATAAGCCCACCTCCGGCTCCATCTTCTTGGACGGCGTCGACATCACGGCCTTGGCCGAAAGCGAGATGGCCCGGTATCGGCGGCAGAAGATCGGCTACATCTTTCAGTCCTTCCATTTGATTCCCACCTTGACCGCGCGGGAGAACGTGGCGATCCCGCTGGAATTGGCCGGCAGTCCGCAGGCCAACGGGCGCGCGGCTGAGTTGTTGGCCGCCGTGGGCTTGCGGGACCGGCAGGACCATTATCCGGTGCAGCTCTCGGGCGGCGAACAGCAACGGGTGGCCGTGGCCCGCGCCTTCGCCTGCCGCCCGCCCATCCTGCTGGCGGACGAACCGACCGGCAATTTGGACAGCGCCACGGGCCGCCAGGTCATCGAGTTGCTGCTGGCGCTCAACCGCGACCAGGGCAGCACGCTCATTCTCGTCACCCACGACCAGACGCTCGCCTCCCACGCCGAACGCATCATCACCCTTCGCGACGGCCGCATCGAATCGGACAGTTGCGCACATCTCTTCTCGCCGTCTTCCGGAGTGCAAGGGTGATCGCCTTTCCCCTGCGCATGGCTTGGCGGGAGACGCGGGCGGCCTGGCGGCACTTCCTCTACTTCTTCGCCTGCATCGCCGTGGGCGTCGGGGCGTTGGTCGGCGTGGCCCTGTTCGGCGTGAACGTCGAGCGGGCCGTGTCCAAGGAAGCCCGTGCCTTGATGGCGGGCGATCTCGAAGTGCGGGTCTCACGACAGATGAGCCAGGCCGGTGAGGATCTGCTGCAGTCGCTGAGCCTGCGCGGCATCGAGACGACGCATGTCAGCGAGCTGGTGGGCATGGCGTCTGTGCCCCATGCCCCGCTACCTGTCGTTCCGGGGATGCGCGCGGTCACGCACGTGTCGCAGATCGTCGAACTCAAAGCCATCGGGGCTGGCTACCCCTTCTATGGGACGCTCAAGGTAGAGCCGGACCGGCCCCTCCAAGAATTGCTGCACCCGCCGGCCGGCGTCTGTCCCTCTGTCCAACCCATCGTCCCGTCTCCGACGCCGCAACCCACGCCGGCCAAGAAAAAGCGGCCGCGCAAGAAGGCGGCGGAGGCCGTCGCGCCCCAGCCGCCTGCGCCGGCTCCCTGTCATGGGATGGTCGTTCAGGACAGCCTGCTGATCCGCATGGGGCTGAAAGTGGGCGATCAGCTCAAGGTCGGGGAGGGCCGGTTTACGATCACCGGACTGGTGCGCAAGGAGCCGGATCGGACAGCCGGGGCGTTCAGTTTGGGGCCGAGGGTGTTCATCTCGCGCGAGGGCTTGGCCGGGACCGACCTCATCAAGCTGGGCAGCCGCGTCCGCGAACGGTACCTCCTGCGCGTCCCCGCCTCGATGCCGGTTACGCCGCTGCTGCACGAACTGCGCGGGCGGTTGGCCTCGGAATCGGCCCGTGTCATCCCCTTTCAAGATGCGCAGCCGCAGCTCCGTGGGTTTCTCGATCAACTGACCCGGTACCTGGGCCTGGTCGGCTTGACCGCGCTCTTTGTGGGAGGGATCGGCGTCGCCAGCACGATGCAGGCTTTCTTGCGCGAGAAGCTCCAGACGATCGCCATTTTGAAGACAGTCGGAGCCGAGTCGGGGACGATTCTGCAAACCTATCTGCTGCAGGCCTTCCTGCTCAGTCTGGTCGGAAGCCTGGCTGGCCTGGCCATGGGCGTCGCGGCGCAAAGCGCCTTGCCCGCCATCCTGTCCAATTTTTTGCCCATCGATGAGATGGCGGTGCCCGCCGGCCTGTCCGGCGCATCAGTTCCGGCCCTGGTCAAAGGTCTGGCCATGGGGCTCTTGACCACGCTGCTCTTCGCGCTCTGGCCGTTGCTGGGCATCCGCGACATCCGTCCGGCCCTGATCTTTCGCCGCGACGTGACACAGCCGGCCGGAATTTCCGTAGCTGGTCAGGCGAGCCGCGACGTGCTGTCCTTGTGGCGCTCCGCTACGTGGCGCAGCCGGCTCGATCCCTTGCGTCTCGCGATGGCTGCGGGGATTCTTCTCTGTCTCGCCGGCCTCTCCGTCTGGCAGGCCGGCAATCGGAACGTGGGGCTGTTGTTCATCGGCGCCCTGGTCGCCGCCATCTGTTTTCTGCGACTGGCGGCATTCCTCCTGGTGCGCAGCCTCCGGTCGATTGCCCGGGTGCAGTCGTTGACGCTTCGCTACGCCGTCGGCAATTTGCACCGCCCGGGCAATCAAGCGGCCGGGGTCATGGTGTCCATCGGGATCGGCGTCATGGTCATCGTGACGGTCTCGTTATTGGAGCGGGCCCTGGTGGACCAGGTGGGTGAGCAGCGGCCCAAGGAATCGCCTTCCTTCTTTTTTATCGACATCCAGCCGGACCAGAGAGCCTCGTTCCTGGCCCTGATGCAGGAGCGGATGCCGGAGGCGAAAGTCGAGGCCACGCCGCTCGTCCGTTCCCGGCTCTATGCCGTGAACGGCCGGTTGGTTGAAACCGAAGAGGCGATGGAGCAACGGTTGCCCGCCGACTCGGACGAGGCCCGGCGCGAAAAAGAAAAACAGGCGCGGAAGACCTGGTACTTCACGCGAGAATATGTGCTCACGCAAGGGGACGCGTTGCCGAAGGACAACCGGTTGATCAAAGGCACCTGGTGGCAACCAGGCGAACGTCCGGCCAAACCGTTGGTCTCGATGGAAGAGGATGCGGCGAAGCACCTGGGGCTGGACCTTGGCGGTACGGTGACGCTCGATATCCAAGGCGTGACGGTGGAAGCCACCGTCAGCAGCATCCGGCGGGTCGAATGGGGCAACTTCTCGACGAACTTCTACATGATTCTCTCACCGGGCTCGTTGGACGCGGCGCCGATGACCTACGTGGCCACGATCAAAGTCCCGCCGCAGGAGGAAGTCCCGCTCCAGCAGGCGGTCGTGTCGGCCTTCCCGAACGTGACGGCCATCAACATCGGCGATGTGTTGGACAGTCTGGCGCGCATCCTCGAACGGCTGGCGGTGGCGATGCGGGCGGTGGCGCTGTTCTGCGTGCTGACCGGAGGGATTGTGATGGGCGCCGCTCTGGCGGCGACGCGCTACCGGAGGCTGTACGAGTCGGTGATCCTGAAAGCCTTGGGAGCGACCCGCGGGCTGATCGCGCAGGCGTTTGCGATCGAATATGTCCTGCTCGGTTCCGTGGCCGGGGCCATCGGCTTGCTCCTCTCCATCGGGCTCTCCTGGGCTCTGCTCTATTTCATCTTCGACCTGCCCTGGCACCTCCAGCCGGATATTCTCGCAGCCGGCTTCGTCCTGACCCTCTTGCTGACGTTGGCCGTCGGCTTCTTGAGCACGTTCCGGCTCCTCGGCCAGCGGCCGCTCACTGTATTAAGACATGAATAGGGCTACTGATGTGAGAGGATTTAGAGATGCTGCGAGAGGGCTGTTCCCGCTCGCTGATGTAGCGTCACCGCGATGCGGAGTTGTTCGAGGTACTGTTCCAGTGTCTTTCCACCCAGGTCGATTTTTCGGTCGGCGATGAAGCGGTGGACGTCCTGCTCCAGTTCCGGTGTGGCCAGTCCGACGATCCCTTCCAGCATCCGGCGGAGTCCCTGTTTCGGGAAGAGCTGATCCATCCGCTCCCAATTCGCTTTGACGAAGTCCCAGGCCAACTCGCGGCCATAGACGTTCGTCAACACCAGCCGAATGATGAAGGGCGCGTCCTGCGTGCGAATTTCGCCGCTGAGCGCGCGGGCCAAAGTCTGTTCCAACAACGGCACCGGTTTGAACGCAGCCAGGGCGTAGAGGTACCGGCGCTCTTCTTGCGGCGTGGCGGCCTTGTGGAAGCGCGAGAGGAAGTCCTCGTATCGGGCCGCATCGCCGACATGAGCCAGGATGGCGATGAGGCTGGGCAGCAGGTTTTGGTCCACCACCGTCGGCTGCGTGAGTGACGCGGCATAGAGTTCCGAGGCCCGGCTCTGCACCGCCGGATCGTTGCCGATGGTGCCGACCGCCCGCAGCAGGTCGGCGCGCAGTTGCTTGGTCAGCTCACTTTCGCCGGACTGAGGCGTCCAGCCTAGTTCGGCCACCGCCGGGCCGACCCGGTCCCGCACGAGCGCCTCCAGCTTCGGCCGGTCGGCCGGTTGGATGATCCGCTTCAACAAGTTAAACGAGTCGATGAGCACCGCCCAGACGTTTTTGTCCCGTTCGCCTCGGAACCGGGCGGTCAGGTCCAGGTAGTCGGGGAGGGGCATGAGCCCGGCGACGGTCGCGGCCCAGGCGTCGTTGACCAGATTGAACCGTTCGATCGCCGCCAGCGTCTCCGGCGCCTGGAGCAGGCGCGCGAGCAGATCCGGCGCGTAGCGCACCCGGTAGAATCCGTGCCCCCCTTCGTTGACCAGGACCGACTCGAAGCCGGGCGGGAGGTCGAGGTGCGTGTCCGCGTCCGTCAACAACAGACGGTGCGTGCGCCTCTGCCCGTTTGCGACGAGGCGCACTTGGAGCGGTACCTGCCATCTCCTGGGGGCGGATGCGGCGCCCGGCTCCGGGTCGGAGAGATAGGTAAAGTGCCGTTGCGACAAGCGCAGGCGGGTTCCGTCGAGCGTGACGCTGATCAAGGGATAGCCCGGCTGGAAGATCCACCCGTCCATGAGGTCGGGAATCGGTCGTTGGGCTGCCTGCCCCAGCGCAATCCAGAGATCGCCCGTGTCGGCGTTTTGGTAGGCATGGGCGCGCAGGTACCGGCGGACGCCCTCGCGGAAGACGTCGGGGCCGATGTGCTGTTCCAGCATGCGCAGGACCGACGCGCCCTTTTCATAGGTCAGCACGTCGAACATGGCGTCCGCGTCCTTCGGCGCATGGACCGGATATTCGATGGGCCGCGAACTGCGCAGCCCGTCCACGGCAAAGGCCGCGGCGCGCGAGACGCTGAAGGTCGTCCACCGTTGCCACTCCGGCTTCCAGGCATCCACGGCCAGCACTTCCATGAAGGTGGCGAAGGCTTCGTTGAGCCAGAGGCCGTTCCACCAGGCCATGGTGACCAGATCGCCGAACCACATGTGGGCGTTCTCGTGCGCCACGACATCGGCGATCCGTTCCAGCTCCGTATGCGTGGCGGCCTGTTCGTTGACCAGCAGGGCCGTCTCGCGGAAGGTAATGGCCCCCAGGTTTTCCATCGCGCCGGAGGCGAAGTCCGGGATGGCCAGGAGGTCCAGCTTGTCGCCCGGATAGGGGAGGCCGTAGTAGTCCTCGAAGAAACCGAGTGAGAAGGAGCCGATTTCACGGCCGAAGGGCGCGAGGTGTTGCTTGCCCGGCACGGACCAGACGCGCAGCTGGGTGGCGCCGATGGCCACCGGTTCCGAGGCCTCCAGCTCGCCCACGACAAACGCGACCAGGTAGGTGGACATGGAAATCGTATCGGCGAAGCGCAGCACCTTTTTCCCGCCCTCGTGCGTTTCGGACAGGACGCCGGCGTTCGAGACGGCGGTCAGAGCCGGATCGATCATGAGGGTCGCGGAGAAGACGGCCTTGAAGTCCGGTTCGTCCCAGCAGGGAAAAGCGCGCCTGGCGTCGGTGGCCTCGAACTGCGTGGCCGCCAGGGACTTGGTCCGGCCGGCCTGGTCCTGGTAGGTGCTGCGGTAGAACCCGCGCAGCTTGTCGTTCAGGGTGCCCTTGAACGCGAGGCGCAGCTTCCAGACGCCCGGGGAAATGGCTTGGGGAAATGTGAGCCGGCACCGTTCCGCCCGTTCGTCCGGCTCGATGCGTCCGGCCAGTGCCGGGCCTGCGTCCTGCGCGATCTGCGCCTCCGTGATCTCCAGCTCGACGGCATTGAGCAGGAGTTCGGCCGTCGGCTCTTTGACCGTGACCGTCACCGTTTCGTTGCCGGCAAAGGTGAAGGCCGCAAGGTCCGGTTCCAGGCGGAGGTCGTAGCGGGTCGGTATGACGTGGCGCGGCAAGCGATATTGGTCCACTCGGTTCCTCTCTTCTGTCGGCATGGGTGGATAGAGAAGTTCGGCGTCCTCTCCCTGGGGCCGTCCGACGAGCCAGGCGCGGGCATCCGCTCCGGACGGATTCACCAACAGGCCGAGGCCCCACAGCCGGATGAGCGACCCGGCTAGCGAGGAGATCGAGGCGAGCGTATGGCGGCGCGTGACGGCTGTGTGCAGGAGGGAAAGCTTGCCGAGAAAGCCGGCGATCCGCTCAAGCATCCCACATTCCGGCGGCCGGGATTACCGTCTCTCGGCTTGTCGGACCTCGATTCCTTGTTGGGTTCCCGCAATCAAGATGTCGGTCCGGCCCACGAAGAGCCCGGTCTCGACCACGCCGGGGATTTCGTTGAGCTTGGTCTCGAATCCGGCCGGATCGTCGATGCGCGCCACGTGCAAGTCCAGGATGTAGTGGCCCGCTTCGGTCTTGAACGGCTGCCCGCCCTTCTCGCGGAGGAGGACTGTGCCCCCGTACCCGAACGCATCGCTGACGGCTTGGATTTGACGTTCGGTGCTGCGCCAGCCGAAGACCGCGACCTCGATGGGCAGGGGAAAGGTGCCGCCCAGGGCCGGCACGCATTTGGACGCGTCCACCACGACGATAAATTGCCGGGCGGCGGCCGCGACGATCTTTTCCCGCAGCAAGGCGCCCCCGCCGCCCTTGATCAAGTTGAGCTGGGGGTCCACCTGGTCCGCTCCGTCGATGGCCACGTCGATCTGCCAGGCCTCGTCATGGTTGAGCAACGCGATCCCCTGGCTCTTGGCCAGCTCGGCCGTCTCGGTCGAGGTCGGGACGCCCTTGATGGCCAGACCGGCCCGGACTTTTTCGCCCAAGGCCAGGACGACATGACGGGCGGTGGAGCCGGTGCCCAGCCCGACGATCTGTCCATGGCGGACATACCCGACGGCCGCCTCGGCGGCCTGGCGCTTGAGTTGATCTGCCTGTTGGGGAGTCGTCATGTGGCTTGTATCGGTTGCAGCCGGCTCGCCACCGAGGCGGCGCCCAGCAGCGCGGTCTTGGGATTCATGATTACGCGCACGGGAATCGAGTTGAGCAGCGCCTTGTACCGGCCCTTGGCGCTGAACGCGCGCATGAAGGTCCCGTCCTTCAGCTTGGGAATTAGTTTGGGCGCAATCCCCCCGCCGACATAGAGACCGTTCAAGGCCAGCGCCTTCAAGGCCAGGTTCCCCGCCTCCGCCCCATAGATGGAGGCGAACATGTCCAGCGCCTGCTGGCAGATTTCCGACTGCCCGGCCAGCCCCACCTCGGCGATCACGGCCGCTGGGTCACCGACCTTGATCCGCTCCGCGAGCCACGTCGGTTCGTTGCGTTTGGTGTCGCGCAGAAATTCATAGATCGCATGCAGCCCGGCCCCCGACAACACCCGCTCGTAGCTCACGTGCAAGTAACTGCTGCGCAGATGGCGGAGCAAATCGATCTCCAGGTCGCTCGTTGGCGCGAAGGACGCATGCCCTCCCTCGGACGGCATGGGATGGTAGCGGGTCCCGTCGCCATACAGAATGGCTTCCCCGAGGCCCGTGCCTGCGGCGATCAAGGCCATGGCGGTTGTGGGCTGAACCGGGCGAGCCGCGCCTGCATTCAACACCACGAACTCGTCCGGTCGCAGCACCAGCAGTCCGTAGGCCGTGGCTTCCAGGTCGTTCAGGAGCCGGACTTGTCCGACCTTGAGGTGTGTGGCCAGGGCCGTCCCATCCACGACCCAGGGGAGATTCGTGGTCTTGCAGCGGTTCTCGATGATCGGGCCCGCGACGCCGAAACAGGCGGCTTCGATGACGGGCGGTTCTTCCGGGGCTTCAGCAACCGGCTCCGGTGCGTCGGCCTCAGCCTCCTCTTCCGCGGGCGCCTCGCTCTTGGCCGGCGGCTTCAGAAACTCGGCAATCACCTCTTCGAGCGACTTGAAGTCGGCGCTGGCGAAGGTGCGTTCCCGCACCGACTCGACCCGCTCGCTCTTCCAATCGAAGATCGCGAGGATGGTTTTTGTTCCACCAATATCCCCTGCAAGTATCATTTACTCCTCATGTGACACGAGCCCTTGCTTCGACAAGGCCAACTCCGATGCGGCGGCCTGATCCAGAAACCAGATCAACCGTCCTTGCTCGGGCCGGATCAGTTGGGCCGGAAGCTGGGCGCGGTCCGTCTCCCGCCCTTCCAGAACTTGCCTGACGACGGCCGCCTTGCCGGCCCCGCTCACCAGAAATACCACGGTCTGGGCCTGGTTGACTATGGGGACGGTGAGGGTCAACCGTTGGGGGACTCTCTTCGGCGACCGGCTGGGCACGACCAGACGGGTCCGTTCGTGCAGCGCCTCTGAGCCGGGGAACAGCGAGGCGGTATGGCCGTCTTCTCCCAAGCCCAACAGGATCAGGTCGAAATGTGGCCAGGCCGGCGGCTTCGTCCCGAACTGTCTGTGCAGCACCGCCTCGTACTCGCGCGCCGCCTGCTCCTGGTCCTTTGCCTCGCCGTGCATGCGAAAGATCCGGTCTGGCTTCACTCCGAGCGGGCGAAAGAGCGTTGCGTCGGCCATGCCGAAGTTGCTCTCCGGATGGTCCGGCGGCACGCCACGTTCGTCGCCGAAAAAAAACTCCACTTTCGTCCAATCCACTTGTTTCGCCAGATCTGGCGTGGCGAGTGCCCTGTGTAATATTGTTGGCGTGGACCCGCCGGACAGGGCGACACGGAAGCGTCCCTTGTTCGGAATGGCTTGATTGCCCAGCCAGACGAACAAATCCGCCGCTTCGGCGGCCAACTCCCGGCCGTTCTCGAGGATACGCAGCTCCGGTCCTGCGTTCATCATCGTATGGATGTGGTCATCGTTTGACGGTTCGCTTCACGGGCTTCTTCGCCGTCCGTTTTGTGCGCGCCGGTTTGCGGGAGCCCGGCTTGCGCAATAACGAACCGATCGTGGCCAAGCCCTGTTTGCCGAGCGCCACCTGCACGACCGGGCGCTGGTGCGCCTGAAGCGACTGGAAATCGCCGATGGCCTGTGCCTGGGCCAGCGTCCCGAACGTATAGGGTTTCTCGGGCACCGGGACGTCCGGGACCATGGACTCCACCAGTTGCAGGAAGAGGCCCGCGTTCGGTCCGCCCTTGTGCAACTGGCCGGTGGAATGGAGATAACGGGGACCGTAGCCGGCGGTGGTGGCCAAGTGGTGGCGAACCAGCAGGGTCTTACGGAGCGCTTTGATCGCCTGGTCGGCTTTCGAAGAGAATCGGAGATAGGCCAGGATCGCCAAGTATTTGCCCGGTGCGGCCTTGGCCAGCAAGTCCGTCACAGTCGCTCCGGCCGGAACGTCCGGCAGAGAACCACGGAGTTTGACTTCGTCCAGAATCCGGCTCGTGTTCTCCTTGCTCTCCTGCACGTTGGGTTGGTCGAAAGGATGGATGCCGAGGAGTCTGCCGGCCACGGCGGTGGCGAACTCCCAGCGGAAAAATTCGGCGGCCAGATCGTAGCGATCGCGCAGCGTGAGCCGCACCACCGGCTGGCCGGCTCTCTCCAAGGCCCTCACATGACGGTCCGTGAGGGTGTTGGCATCGCCGTTAAGCCGGAGGTAGACGAAGAGCCGGTCGTGGCCGTATGCGGCCGGCGAAGCCAGCGGTTCTTCCGCGATCGGGATCAGGCCCTTGCCTTCTTTCCCCGTGCTCTCGGCCAACAATTGCTCCGCCCAGAGGCCGAAGGATTTGATCTTCGGCGACGCGATCAGCGTGACCTTGTCCCGTCCCGATCGGCCGAGGGTGCCCATCACCGCGCCGAGCATGGCGCCGGGATTGAACGGCGGGGCGACGGTCATGCCGCAGGCGGTGGCCATGTCTTCGCCGCGCCCCAACAAGGTGGTGAGGTCGAGACCGATCAGGGCGGCCGGCACCAAGCCGAAGAGCGAGAGCACGGAATAACGGCCTCCGATGTCCGGAGGATTGATGAACGTGGTCCGGAACTGTTCTGTCTGCGCCAGCTGAGCCAGCCCTGTGCCCGGGTCCGTCACCGCGATGAACTGTGCGCCGCCGCGGTTGCCTTTGGTCTTGGCGACCAGGGATCGGAAATGGGCATAGAGGGACATGACCTCGATCGTGCCGCCGGACTTGCTGGCCAGGATGAAGAGAGTCTTCGCCGGTCGGATGGCCTGGGTGACTTGCCGGACGAGGCCGGGCACCGTCGAGTCCAATACATAGAGGCGGGGAAAACCGCGGGCGGATCCAAAGGTGCAGCGGAGCACCTCCGGTCCCAGGCTGCTGCCGCCCATGCCGAGCAGCACGACGTCGGTGACGCCCTCCGCATGAATCTCCCGGGCGAAGCCGCTCAAGCGGGGGACCTGGGTTTTCATCTCCTCGATCACGGTGAGCCAGCCGAGGCGGTTGGAAATTTCCCGCGGGTCGTCCTTCCAGAGCCGATGGTCTTTCGCCCAGAGTCTGGGAATGACGTGGGCCGATGCCATGTCCTCCAGGGCCTTATCCACGGCCGTCTGCAACGCTCCGAGCTTGACGCTGATTCTGCCGTCGTCCATGGGCACCTCTTTGCTCGTGGGTTCGCGCGCAACCGGCGGCTTGGCAGCTGCGTGCAAGTTGCGCAATGCGCAGGACATCTTAGGACTGTGAAGGGGAAAAGGCAATGACCGGCGGGGCCGTGTCTCGACGACCTACGGGGCGGTGACGGAGCCGATCAGGAGCGGCATCCCGTCGGTGACGGACCAGGCCAGCGAGCGGGCCTGGTCTTGCGAGAGGGTGAGGCGGAGCACGCGGCTAGGAACCTGCCTGTCGCCGGATCGGTCGGTCCAGGCTGAAAGGCGCCGCCATCCTTCGCGCAGCCGGTTCTTGGCCCAGAGCCAGGGATGCTCGGCGGCCGGTGGCCCTACGTTCACGAGGAGGCCTGGATCGAACTGCAGGAGATATTCGGCCGGCATGTCGTTCAGGTTGATCGGCTCTGCCGGCTCCTGGTTCTGGTCCTTGTCCGAGGCCGGTTGGACTTTCGGGCGCTCGACGATGGGCCTGGCCCTGAGCCGATAGACACCGCCCCAGCTCTCTTCGTTGCCGGCCGCGTCCCAGGATAAGAGCTCGATGCGGTGCAGCTCGATGCCCCGCCCCTTGATCCGGAGGGAGCGGGCGGACAAGTCCAGCAGCAGATAAATCTGGGGGGCTGCCGCCAGCTTGATCTCTTCTTCCAGAACCCGATTGGCCTCTCGAACGAGCGAGCGCTCATCGTTCCCGGCCGGCTGGGACGCCGGCTCCGCGGCCTGCAGCGGAAAGCCGAGCAAGAGGCTGACGGTAAGGAAGGCCGACAAGATCAGACCGGAGAGCGGTGCCCTGCGAATCATCGACTCCGTCGGTCGTTGGAGCCTGCTTCTGGATCGAGTGGAAACAGCCTGGCTCCTTTCAGAAGATCATGACGGACGTGCCGATTTTGGAGAGCCGATAGACGGTGCGCAGGTCCTCGTCGCTGAGTCGAATGCAGCCGTGGGTGACGTTCTTGCCCAACAACCGGCGGTAGAGCGTGCCGTGAATGAAATAGCCCTTGCCGAATCCCAGGGCATAGTCGCCCAACGTGCCCGGCTCGAGACGCTGCGCCGGATCGGTCGGAACACCCAGGCCTTCTTCGAGAAAAGCCCAGTCCGGTTTGACCCACACCGGATTGGTCAGCCTCGACTGCACCTTGAATTCCCCCCTCGGGGTATCGAACACCCATCGGGTGCCGGGTTTGCCCGGAGCGTCCAGGATTGTGCCGCTGCCGGTCGAGGCCACGGCGTCCAGGACGGTGTCGTCGCGACGCTTCACCTGGAGTTTGTTGCGCGCCGTGTCCACGACGATGTAGTGGCCCTCCGGCGCAAGCTGGGCGAGTTGCCGCTTGAGGGCGGCTTGTCTGGCGCGTAGGATGTCGAGACTTTCTCCGGACCTCCGGACCGGCAGGTCCTGGCTTGCCGGCGTGGGCCCCGCCTCCGGCAACGCTCCGCCTTGGCTGGCCGCCAGCACCAGACTGCCGGCGCATGCGATGGCCGCCGCCATGGTTCTTGCGAGATGCGCCATCCTCAGTCTCGTGGTTATCCTTCTTCGGTCTGTTCCAACTCGGCCAGGGCGAGCGAGACCGCATTGCTCAAACCGAGGGCTCCGACGATCGTCACCGGGGCGCCTTCCTCGATCAGATCGAACAGAGCGTCAATCTGGCGATTCTCCAGTTGGACGCACCCGAGCGTCTCGCTTAGCGCGCGCGACTCGCCCCCGTGAATCTCGATCTGCCCGCCGATCGAAGCCTTCGGCGGTAAGGCGCCGACGGCGCGAGCCTGCTGGAAGCGGCGGCGATCCTGACTGTTCGGGTAGTCCAACAGCAGAGCTCGATAGAACTTGGTATCGCCTCGGTCCCGTTTTCTGACGATTCGGTATTGCCCTTCCGGCGTCGCCCCGTCGCCCTGATAGCGCTTTTCAAGAATGCCATTGTACCCCAAACTGACCGGATAGGAAGCCACGGCCTTGCCGTTGCGGTAGACGAAGAGGCGGCGGTCCGCCTTGCTGACTACGATGGCGGCACTATGGTGGTGACGGGACCAGGTGACGGTTTGCGCCACCATATGCCGCCAGGCGGTCACTCGCCGCTCGTCGGCATAGCGGCCCAGCTCGGTCCCCAGCCGCTCGATCTGATGGTCCAACAGCTTGGCGGCCTGCTGGGAAGCCTGCTGGGAACGGGCAAATTGTCCCTGCTCGAAAAACGACCGGGCTTGTTTGGCCAGCAGTTCCGTTTCCACCGGCCGCCGGCCGAGCACGACCCGCCCGCCCATCGTATCCAGGTTGCCGGTGAACGTCTGGAGCCGTTCTTCCAACTGGGTCAGCCGCGATTCGGCATGCTGATGCTCGGCCTCCCGGCGCTGTGTGGCGGTCGAGACGGCCAGAACGCCCTGCTCCTGCACCTTGAGCAGATCGGCGACCAACCGGTTCGGCTCCCAGGGCAACCGAATCACGTCCGGCTCTGCGAGCATCCGCCCCCGCACGGCGGTCCAGTGCTCGACGAATTTGGCATATTCTTCCGGCGCGAACTCCGCCCCTTGCGCGGCGGTCAGTTCGCGATCCAGGCTCTCGACCGCCTGGACCAGCTCCGGCGGCGCTTTCTGCACGCAGGCCGCCATGCCCAGGGCGAGGACCAGGGCTGCCAGACTGATGATCCGGGGCATGGGGCGTGAGTGGCTCATGGTTCGATCGGGCAATCTGCGATTATGCGAGATATTATAAGCTATTCGCAGGAACCCTACTTGCCGGTCTTGCCTTTCTTGCTTTTGGCGCCGCCCACTTTCGCCAGCGCATCCTGGATTTCCTTGGCCACGGCCTGGCTCTTGTCCTGAATGGCCTTGGCTTTCGTCTGCGCCGCCAGATAGTCGCCCGCGTCCATGGCCGCCTGCACCTCCGCCAGCGACGCGGCCAAGCCCTCGGCATCCGCCTTGATCGCTTCCACCGCCGCCCGATCCTTGCCGACCGGCGCCTTGGCGACGAGCGCCTGAGTCGTCTTGACCGAAGCCTGCGCCTCTTGCTGCGCCTGCACGGCCGCCACCTTGGCTTCTTCCTTTTTCTTGGCCGCCTCGATCACGACCTTGGCCGCATCGGCCTTTGCGGACGCCAGGAGCTGCTCGGCCTTCTCATAGTCGCGTAGGAAGGCGAACTTGCCCTCTTCTTCCGCGATCTCCTTTTTGGCGTTGGCCACCAGGCTTTCGAGTTTCGCAAAATCTTCGGCCATGTACGCAGGGGCGCCGGCCGTCCGCGCATCGTTGACCGCTTGTTCCGCGGCCGTCAATTTGTCCGTCGGCGCCTTGGCGCAGGCCACCGCCAGCAGGAATAGGGGCGCCAGTCCGAACATGATCCAGTGCTTCATCGAACGATCCTCCTTAACCATCGGTGGAGCCGCCTGTCCATCACCCGGTGCGAGGCGACGAGCCACAGAGGTTTTCCGAACATGGATGACTCAATGTAGAAAAGGACCGGCGCCCCTCCGGCTGCCTGACGGCAAGCCGGAGGGAGCCGGTCGCTTGTCTTCGGAGAGGCCGGGTTACTTCTTCTCGGCCTTCTTCTCGTCTTTCTTCTCGGCCTTCTTGCCCTCGTCCTTCTTCTCGGCCTTCTTCTCCGCGGCCTTCGGGGCGTCAGCAGCCTGGACGAGCGTGCCCATGCCGAAGGTCAACCCGATGGCCAGCGCCAACATCGTCATCAATGTCTTCATCTTGAATCACCTCCTTTCCCTTGTAGTCTCGCCTCTCAAGAGGCGGTGAACGGAAAACGAAGCAACCTTATTGCTTGGCAGCCTCTTCCTTCTTGGCTTCGCCCTTCTTCTTTCCGTGTTTCTTTCCCTTCTTCTTCCCTTCCTCCTTCTTCACCTCACCGGCCGGAGCGGTGGGAGTAGCGGGAGCGGCAGCCGCAGGAGCGGCGTCCTTCTTCATCTCGTCGGCCTGCACAAAGGTCGCCGAGCTGAAGCTCAAGCCCAGGATGAGCGCCAACATCGCCATTGCTGTCTTCATAGTGACTGACCTCCTTAGGGGTTAAGTTCGCCGCCTGGAAGGGGCGAACCGGCACATGAGGGATACAATACTGACGGGTTTAAAGAAATGAGCAAGCTCAGTGCCAGACTGGCCGGAAATGCCGATCACGTTAGCCGTCAATGGCTTATGGCCGTCTCCCAGCTACTCTCAACCCTGGTGTCCTCCTCTGTGCTGTGGCGAAATGGTTGCCTGCCGACAGAACCGCCTCACATCGATGATCTTCGGAACAGATTTCCGTCGCCACGGATCAAGCGGTGCCCCCGCTTTGGGGCAGGTCTTCGGTTGCGTGATTGACAGGGTAAGTTGTGGTCCCTATAATGACCTGCTTTCTCAAGGAATTTGCTGGAAGGAGCAGACCATGTCCGCCACGTCGAGACAACCGTCGAATCTGAAGCGAAAAAGGGATCACGGATTCCGCAAACGGATGAGCACCAAGAATGGCCGGAAGGTGCTGGCCCGTCGGCGGGCCAAGGGACGCGCCCGGCTTGCTGTGTGACCGAGACGCTGCTCATGGTCCGTCCGCTGGGAGATCGTCGGTTCTTCCTGCGGAACAGCGCTGAGATCGAGCGCGTCAAAAAGGAAGGGCGCCGGCTCCAGACCCCGCTGTTCAACTTGCTTGCCTGCCCTGTCGCCACGACCCAATCGGGACCGCATGAGGAAGACCGCCGGCATAGCCGGATCGGGATCGTTGTGGGCAAGCGCCTGGGGCAGGCGGTGGCGAGGAATCGGGCAAAGCGGATCTTTCGGGAGTTGGCTCGGTTGGTCCGGCCTCGGCTGGTGCCGGCCCGCGATCTCCTGGTCTTCCCCAGACGAGAGGCTCTGGCCGTTCCGCACGCACAGTTGCGCAATGCGTGGCTGTCGGCTCTCCGGCGGGAAGGACTGTTGGCCCCTACCGAGGACAAGTCGTGCAACGATTCTCGATTGGATTGATCGGGCTGTATCGGCAGTGGGTGTCTCCATGGCTGCCGCCGGCCTGCCGGTTCGAGCCGACCTGTTCCCACTACGCCCAGGATGCGATCCGGCGGCATGGCTTGGTGCGCGGCCTTGCGTGGGCCCTCTGGCGGCTCCTGAAGTGCCATCCGTTTCACCCCGGCGGGTATGACCCGGTTAAGTAGGCTCAAAGACGTCACCGGGACACGGCGCTCCGCCTTCAACCGTTCATGTCGATGATCCCCCTGCAGGAGTTCTGATACTGATGGAAAAGCGGGTTATTCTGTTCCTGATCGTGTCGCTGGTCATCATCGTCGGCTATGAGTTTCTGTTGAAAGAGTTGGGGCTCGCGCCCCCGCCTCAACAAACTGTCGACGAAGATCGCTCGGCCCCGGCCAAGACGCAAGCCTCCTCGCCTGTCGACCCGGGACCCAGGCCCGCACCGGCCGCCACGTCTGCTGCACCGGGCGCTCCAGGCACGCTCGGTGAACCATCCGGTTCTCCTGCCGTATCTTCTCAGTCCAGCGAGCAAGTGGTCGACGTTGCGACGAATCTGTTCCACGTCCGGTTCACCAGTCGTGGCGCCGAGATCACGAGCTGGGAGCTGACGCGGTATTTGACGGCCGATCCGAAGAACGCCAAGCCGGTTGAACTCGTCCACCAGGAGGGCAAGTTCCGAGGCCCTCTCACTCTGCAGTCGGGAGACGCAGGGCTGAACGCCAAGCTGCGCGAAGGGCTCTATCAGGTGGAGCGGGACTTCACCACGCTGGACGAAGCGCACCCGACCGGCCATCTCACCTTTACGTACCAGACGCCCGACCAGGTCGCGCGCGTGACCAAGTCGTTGACCTTTCGCCACAACAGCTATCTGGTGGACATTGCGGTGAAGGCCGAGGGACTGTCGGGCCCCATTGATCTGGGCCTGGGCACCAACTTCGGCGTGACCGAATGGGGCGAGGGGTTCATCGGGTTGATCGGCCCCGCCACCTGGGTGGACGACAAGTTGGAGAAAGACACCCCGGAGACGGAGGTGGAGCGCAAGGGCGTCGTCCGCTGGGTGGCTTTGCAGGATAAGTATTTCTTGAGCGTCCTGATCCCGTCCGGCGCCGCCGCGGCCCTGGTCAAGAAGGAGGGGGACAAGCTGGTCTCGGCCGGCGTCCGGTTCGCTCCTGCGCCGGCGGGTGTCGCCGAGTTGTCCGCGCGACTGTATGCGGGGCCCAAGGAATACGATACGCTCAAGGTCATGAACCTGGGCTTGGAAGACACGATCGACTTCGGTTGGTTCATCTTCGGGAGTTGGAGCATCGTCAAGGCCGTGGCCAAACCGATCTTTTATGTCCTGCGCACGATCAACGAAATCACGCACAACTATGGGATCACGATCATTCTCCTGACCGTGGGCATCAAGCTGCTGTTCGTCCCGCTCCAATACAAGAGCTACAAGTCCATGAAGGAGATGCAGCTCATCCAGCCCAAGGTGGTGGCCATCCAAAGCAAGTACAAGGACGACCGGGAGCGGCTCAACCAGGAACTGATCAAGCTGTACCGCGATCACAAGGTCAACCCGGTAGGCGGCTGCCTGCCCATGGTCCTGCAGATGCCGGTGTTCGTGGCGCTGTTCAACATTCTCTATATGACGATCGACTTGCGCCAGGCCCCCTTCCTGCTCTGGATCACCGATCTCTCGGTGCAGGACCCCTACTACGTGCTCCCGATCATCATGGGCGTCTCGATGGTGGTGCAGCAGAAGATCATGCCGACCACGATGGACCCCACCCAGGCCAAGATCATGCTGCTGATGCCGGCCTTCATGACCATTTTGTTCGTCACCTTTCCGGCCGGTCTGGTGCTGTACTGGTTGACCAACAACGTGCTCACCATCACCCAGCAATTCGTCACGGACCGGTACGTCTACAAGCAACCCACCTTCTCGACCTCCTTCGAGCCGGCCTCCGGCGGCGCCGACGGCGAGAGCCAGAAGCCGACGGGCAAACGTAAAAAAGACAAGGGTTCCGAGAAAGTCGAAGACGGCGGTCAGATCGAGACGTGAGCTGGGCCCATGGCCAGAGCACTGCTGGATACGATCTATGCCATTGCGACCCCCGTGGGAGAGGGCGGGATCGGCATCCTGCGCCTGAGCGGGGAAAAGGCCCTGGATGTGGTCGCCGGGATTGTCCGGCTCCGATCCGGCCTTGCCCTTATTTCCGCCCGCAGCCATCATCTCTATCACGCCGACGTCCTTGAGGCGGCCGCTGCGCCGAACGGCCAGGCGGACTCCTCGCGCCCGATCGATGAAGTGCTGGTGGCAGTCATGCGGGCGCCCCACTCCTATACAGCCGAAGACGTCGTCGAGATCCACTGTCATGGCGGTCTCTACGTCCTTCAAGCCCTGTGTGAATCGTTACGGCGAGGCGGAGCCAGGCTGGCCGAGCCCGGTGAATTCACGAAGCGCGCATTCCTGAACGGACGGCTGGACCTCGCCCAAGCGGAAGCAGTCCTGGACACGATCCAGGCAAAAACGGATGCCAGCCTGCGCCTGGCTCAGGAGCAGTTGCGCGGCAGGCTCTCGCAGGAGATCAATCGGCTGCGCGACAGTCTCATTCACATTCTGGCGCAGGTGGAAGCGGCCATCGATTTCACGGAAGAGGACATTACCTTCATCCAGCCGGAAGAGCTCGTCGACCGGCTGAGTGAGATTACGGGTGCCATTGTCCGTCTGGTCGACAGGGGCCGCGACGGCCGTATCTTGCGGGAAGGCATGACCGTCGCCATCGTCGGACGGCCGAACGTCGGCAAGTCCAGCCTGTTGAATTCGTTGCTTCACAGCGACCGCGCGATCGTCACGCCGGTTCCGGGTACAACCAGGGACGTCCTGGAGGAAGTGCTGAACATCAGGGGGGTGCCGGTTCGGCTTCTGGATATGGCCGGCGTGAGACAGACGGACGATCCGGTCGAGCAAGAGGGGGTGCGGCGCAGCCGAGCCGCCATGGAGCAGGCTGAGCTGCTGCTGATTCTCGTGGATGGATCGTTGCCGCTCAGCGACGAGGATCGGGAACTCGTGGCGCTGCATCCGGACAAGAAGCGTCTCCTGGTGGTCAACAAGCACGACCTCCCCTGTCAGGTGAACGAGGCGGTCGTGACCGCTCTATTGCAGTCTCGGCCAGCTGAGCCGCTGCCCGTCGTCCGCATTTCGGCCTTGACCGGGGCCGGGATGGACGGCTTGCGTGATGCCATCAGAAAGACGGTCCTGCGCGAGAATTTTGAGCCGGGCGACTCGGCTGTGGTGACCAGGCTCAGGCACCAGGCCTCTTTACAGCAGGCCGGGGAGGCATTGGAGAAAGCTCTCGAATCGGTACGAGGCGGCATGTCCGGCGAGTTTGTGGCCATGGATCTGCGCGCGGGGATCGATGCGCTCGGGGAGATTACCGGCGCCGTGACCACCGACGATATCCTGGACCGGATATTCCGCGATTTTTGTATCGGGAAGTAAAAGAAGCACACAGCCGTCAGCCCTCAGCTTGAAAAATGGACCGGATTCTAAGGCTGAATGCTGAGAGCTGATAGCTCCTGGAATTATGGCTCTTCAATTCGACATCATCGTGGTGGGCGGAGGCCATGCGGGCTGCGAGGCGGCGCTGGCCGCGGCGCGCATGGGGGCCCAGACTCTGCTGCTTACGATGGATGAGGGCACGATCGCCCAGATGTCCTGCAATCCCGCTGTGGGCGGCATCGCCAAGGGGCATCTGGTCAAAGAGATCGACGCGCTGGGCGGCGAGATGGGCCGCAACACGGACCGGGCCGGCATCCAGTTCCGGATGATCAATACCAGCAAGGGCCCGGCGGTTCGCGCGCTGAGGGCCCAGTGCGACAAGCGTCTCTACCGGCAGGCCATGCAGGAAACCTTGCGTGCCCAGGCCGGGCTGACGATCGCCCGCGGGACTGTGGATCGTGTGCTGACCCGGGTGGGACGGGTCGTCGGCCTGATCACGGAATCGGGAGAGCGGCTCGACGCGAAAGCGGTCATCCTCACGTCGGGGACTTTCCTGAAGGGACTTATTCACATCGGACTGAACCATTTTCCGGCCGGGCGTGCCGGTGAGGCGTCGGCCGAGCACCTCTCGGATTGCATGCGTGACCTGGGCTTCGAGGTGGGACGACTCAAGACAGGTACGCCGCCGCGCCTGGATCGCGACACGATCGATTTCTCGGCGACGATTCCTCAGCCGGGGGATGATCCCCCGCCGCCCTTCTCCTGCCGCACCGAACGGATCACGACGCCCCAAGTGCCGTGTCACCTGACCTACACGAACCAGGAGACCCATGCGATCATCCGCGCGAACCTGGATCGTTCGCCGATGTTCACCGGAGTCATCGAGGGGATCGGGCCCCGCTACTGTCCGTCGATCGAGGACAAAGTCGTCCGCTTTGCCGACAAGGAGCGGCATCAAATCTTCATCGAGCCGGAGGGACTGGAAACCAACTCCTACTATCCCAACGGCATCTCCACCAGCCTGCCGGTGGACGTGCAGGCGGCCATCCTCAGGACCATCCCCGGGTTGGAACGGGCGACGATGCTTAAGCCGGGCTATGCCATCGAATACGATTACTTTCCTCCGCGGCAGTTGCACCAGACGCTGGAGGCCAAGCTGGTTGAGGGGCTGTACCATGCCGGCCAGATCAACGGGACCTCCGGCTACGAAGAGGCGGCGGCGCAGGGAATCATGGCCGGGATCAATGCGGTGCTGAAGTTGCGCGGTGCACCGCCGCTGGTGCTCGACCGGTCCCAAGCCTACATCGGTGTGTTGATCGACGACCTGATTACGAAGGATGCCCGGGAACCCTATCGCATGTTTACCTCGCGGGCCGAGTATCGGCTGCTGCTCCGACAGGACAACGCGGACCTGCGGCTGACGGAGATCGGGCGTCGACTCGGTCTTGTGTCCGAGCCGGTCTATGCCAGGTTTGAGAAGAAGCGTGAAGCGATCGATTGGGAGGTCCGGCGGCTCCGAGAAACCAGGCTCAAGTGGACGCCGGAGGTTCGCCGGAAACTGGAAGAGTGGAATGTAGAGGCAGTGGCCCCCGATGCTAGTCTGGCTACCCTGCTCAAACGGCCAGAGGTCAGTTATGCGGGACTCCTAGAGCTCTATGGATGGTCCCATTCAGGAGGCGACGAAATAACTGAAGCTATTGAAATCACAGTTAAATATGAAGGATATGTCAAGCGGCAGCTGAATCAAATCACTTCATTTAGGAAATTGGAGGAGCGTCGTATTCCTCTGGGCTTCAATTACGACAGTATCACTGGTTTCTCGCGTGAAGTCCTCGAAAAATTGAAACAGGTCAGGCCTGCCTCGATCGGCCAGGCTTCTCGCATTTCGGGGGTCACGCCGGCTGCCATCTCCCTGCTCCTTGTGGCTCTCGAGCGGCATCGCCGCCAGGGGCAGAGCCCTGTTCCAGTCTAATTATCGCTTTATTGCGCTCACCGTGGGCGGTGCTCTTGCCATGGAATTTGTCCCATCATACTTGACCTCTTTCTTCGCCTGGCGTAGATGTTCCACGTGGAACATCGCACAGGACCGGACGGCAAATTTTTAAAGGCTCTCGTTGATGGGGCGACCTGGTTGGGCGTTCCTCTCTCTCGGGCATTGGCCGACCAGTGTTCGGTCTACTTCCGCGAATTGCAAGCCTGGAACGACAAGACGAACTTGACGGCGATCACCGATGAACGGGAAATAGCCGTTAAGCATTTCCTGGACTCCCTAGTTTGCAGCAAGGCGCTTGACCATCCCGAACAGGCTAGAGTCATGGATGTAGGCAGTGGGGCCGGGTTCCCAGGTCTTCCCCTCAAGCTGATGCATCCGGAACTGGACATGACCCTTCTCGAGCCAAGTCAGAAGAAGACGGCCTTTCTGCGTCATGTCATTGGGACGTTGGAGCTGGACCAT